>JBAZJT010000007.1 GCA_041651175.1 Elusimicrobiales bacterium
ACAGAATTCTGCGCGAAGCGGAGGAAAAAGACACGGTAAAATCAATCAAAACGGGAGGCATGGCAAAAAATATCCCGACGGAGCCACGACGAGAGATTTCAGGCTCATTATTCAATTAGAAAATGCTATTCCTTAGTGTGCAAAATGCCGACAAGATGCCATCTGAACACACCTGTTAACAGTCCCGATTTTCTCATGGAATATACAATGCAAAGGAGTTATACCAAAAAAGCAAAATTGCGCTCCCACTGCGCTGTCCGGGCCGTTGCGAAAAGCGCGCGCAATTGTTGCTATAATTAAAGTGAGATGATGCGTGTAATCGCGCCGGTCAAACCGCTGCTGAAATCCGGCAGGGCTCTCGCCCTGATGGCGGGGGCGCTTTTGTATTCCTGTTCCGCGTTCGCCGCGCAGGAAGCGCCTTTCAAAACCCTTTCCGGCCATGCCGGCGGGGTCTGGGCCGTCGCTTTCTCCAGCGACGGGAAATATCTGGCCTCCGCCGGACAGGACAGCGCTGTCATCATCTGGGACGCGGCGTCTTTTTCGCAGTTGAAGGCCCTGCGCAGGCACACAAAACCGGTTACCTCCCTGTCTTTTTCGCCCAACGGGAAATATCTGGCTTCCGCCGCGCGGGACAACAGCGTCGTCATCTGGCGCACCGATATAATGGATGCCGCCGTTACGGTAAAGGCGCATACCAAGTCTGTTCTGGCGGCGGCTTTCTCGCCGGACGGGAAATATCTGGCCTCCGCCGGAATGGACGGGACCGTGCGCGTTTTCCGCAGCATAATTTTCAGGCCTGTGAACGTTATTACCGAGACGGCAAAGCCGTTCTGCATCGCCTTCTCCCCGGATTCGCAGCTGCTGGCCGCAGGCGGCGAGGACGGCGCGCTGCGCCTCTACGACGGGCGCACATTCAAACTGGTCAAGTCCGCCGCCGCGCAGCCGGATTATGTGTGGGCCGCGGCGTTTTCTCCGGACGGGAAATACCTGGCCACCGCGGGCAGGGACGGCTCCGTCAGGGTCTGGGCGATGCCGGATTTGACTCTTGCCGCCTCCATGCCCGGGGACGGCAAACCAGTCGCCGCGCTGGCGTTTTCGCCCGACGGGAAATATCTGGCCTCTGCCGGGGAGGGTAAAATCGTAACCCTCTGGCTGGCGGGGGATTTCAAGCCCGCGCTTACATTGCCCGGTCATGAAGCCGCCGTGGGCGCGCTGGCATTCTCGCCGGACGGCAGATACCTCGTCTCCGGCGGGGAGGACAAGACGGTGCGCGTCTGGCAGGTTCCAACGCCGGCACAGCTGGCGCATCAGCCTCCCGCCCCGGCTGCCGCCGCGCCTCAGCCGAAAAAAACCGAGGAGCCGGACCCCTCCCGCAAAAACATAGACGAGGGAAACCGGCTGCTGACTTTTTCCGCGCTGGAGCTTAAATCCAATTCCGCCGCGCGCGAGCAGTTCCGCCAGGCCCTTTCCATAAAGGAAAGCGCCGAGGCGCGCGACGGTTTCAACCGCGCCGACAGAATGGTGCGCAAGGGCTACACTTTGGCGGGCGAGGCTGCGGGAGGCCTGCTTCTGGCGCTGGGGGCCGCGATTTTCGCGCTGCTGCGGCGCAGGAAAAAGGCCGCGCCGGATAAAGCCGCCTCCGGCGATAAAATTCAGAAGCTGCTTGCTTCAGGCAAGGCCGGGGCCGCATTGAAGGCCTGGCGGGAATATGCCGCCTCCGGCGGCGACCCGGCCGAAATAGCGGAGGAAACGCTGTTCGGGCTTTTTGACAAAAATTCCGTTTGGGATTCGCTTGAGAAAGACGCGCTTCCGGCGAAGTATTGCTGCGCTTTCTCCAGAAAACTGCTTGCCGCCGGCAATATGGGCGCGGCGTGGCTGATGTTTTCCAAATTCAGGGCTGGCTATTCGGAACCGTATATCCCGGCCCTTATAAGCGAGGAAGAGACGCTCAAACTATACGCCTCCTCCCCTTCACCCGCCGCCATAGACAAGGAACCCATATCTCCCGCCGGCGCGGCGGCCTACGGCGCGCAGCTTGCCGCATACGGCAAAAAAGACGATGCCGCCGCCGTTTTGCTGCGAAAACAGGTTTTGTGCGCCGATATTCCGGCGGAGGCTGCAAAGGGCGCGGTTTCGACGCTGGTGGCGCTGGGCAAAGAAGGCGAGCTGCTGAAATTGCTGGAATCCGAAAAATGCGCGCAGGCGGTTTATTCCGCGGCGGCCTCGGCGTTTGCTTCCTCCGGCAAAAATGAAAATACGGCAAAGGTTCTGGAATTTCTGTCCGGCAAGCACGGCGCGCTGGCGCAGGGCGATGCTGAAACCCTTGTTGCCGCATGCAAGACGCTGGACAGTCTGGATAATATCCGCCTGGAGCTTATCCCCCCCGCCGCGCGGGCCGAACTGGCGCAGGCTCTCTTTGACGCGGACAAGCCCGCCGCCGCTTTGAAGGCGCTTTCCTCCGGCGGGCGCGGAACATGGGGCGACAGCGAATACGCGCTGTGCGTGCAGCTTTATTCCAAACTGGATATGTATGATTTGGCCGAGGAAATGGCCACCTCGCTTCCTCCCGAAAAAGACGCCGGCGTTTTGCCTGAATTTTACTACAGCCTTGCCGAATATGCCGAGCGGCAGGGCAAGCCGCTGCGCGCGCTGGAGATATACAAGCAGTTCGCCGCAAAAGGATTGGATTTCAAGGATGTCGTAACCCGCTATCCCGCGCTGCGCGACAAGCTGGCCGAGCAGGGCATACGTTTAACCAGGCCGCCCGTTCGGGAGGAGGCCGCCCTTCCGGAGGCCGCCGCCCCGCCGCAGCCAGCCGCAGAGGCAAAGCCGGAAGCCGCCCCGCGTTCCGGCAAAAAACGCAACGCGGACGAGGACACCCGCCGCGTCGCCCTGCTAAAGGGCGGCAAGATGGAGCTTATAAAGGAAATAGGCCGGGGCGGCATGGGCATAGTCTACAGCGTGTTTGACAAGACGCTTAACCGCAAGGCCGCGCTGAAACGGATGAGGGAGGAGCTTTACATCTCCGGCAAGGAATCCGACAAGTTTCTCAACGAAGCGCGCATGGCCGCACAGCTAAGCCACCCGAACATAGTGGTGGTCTACGAAATTATAGAGCATGAGGAGATGGCCTATATCCTCTTTGAGTACATAGACGGCCAGTCGCTTCAGCAGGTGCTGGAGAGTTCGCCTTCCGGGATGCGCTATAACGAGGCGCTGCGCATAGTGGAGCAGGTGTGCAACGGCCTTTCCTACGCGCACAATCACAACGTGATACACCGCGACCTCAAACCCTCCAACATAATGCTGGCAAAAGACGGACTGGTCAAGATAACCGATTTCGGCATAGCCCGCACCGCCAAGGACACTATCATGCGGCTTACCGGCGCCTCCACGGGCACGCTGGCCTACATGTCGCCGGAACAGGAACTTGGCTCCTGCGATGTGCGCTCCGACATATACAGCCTCGGCGTGATGATGTACGAGATGCTCACCGGCGACCTGCCTTTCCGCGGCCCCAATTTCTATCTGCAGAAGGAAAAGATGGTTTTCTCGCCGCCGTCGGAAATAGCGCCGGAGCTGCCGCGCGACATAGACGCCGTCATCGCCAAATGCCTGGATGCGGACCGCAGCAAGCGCTACGGCTCCGTTGACGAGCTGTTGCGCGAGCTTGTCGGCAGGCTTTGAATTTGACCGGCTGCCGCCTCGTAAAATAGCGGCGGGATGAAACGGCGCCGGTATTTTCCACAGCCCCGCCTCATTCCGCCGCGATATTTAAAACTCGGGATGCTGAATCGCCGACTATGGCTGCCAGCGCCATGGCTTGGATGCGTTCCTCTACACCGGCTGCCAGCACGTTAGAACCCACAAGAAGGCTTGGCGGCGCAGCCAGCATCATCCCAGAGACTGGGGACACTTAGTCCGAAGGCGCTAGTTGCGGCCATATATGCGAGGCAGGCCTTCGGCGCCCCATGGCTTAGAGAAGTTCCTTCCTTCTACACCGGCTGCCAGCATGGGACCACCCGCAATAAGGCTCGGCACCGAAGCCAGCATCGCACCACTGACGGCACTTCCGGTGGGGAAACTTAGTCCGAGGGCGCCAGCTGCGGCCACATATCCGGCGACACCTGCGCCTACTACACCCACCGCTGAGAGAGCTAACCCCGCGGCTATCATAGTTTTGGGGTGTTTTCTCCCCATCTCAGTAAGTTTGTCCATGGCTTTGTCCATTACGCGCGTAGCCTTGCCTATTATGCTCTTGTTGCGTGAAGCTGCCTCATTGGACGCTCCCGCCACACCACTGCTATCAGCCGCATGGGCTTTGCCGATAGGATTCAGACTGCTGAGAGAGAACTTTCTTTTACCGTTACTCTCGCTGCTGGCGGATTTCAAAGCCGGAACAGCCATCGCCATCTTTTTGCTGCCGGTGCGGGAACGGGCTATCGCCGCCGCGCTGAACCGTCTGGCCGATTTTGAGCGCGAGGAGGAGCCTCCCCCCATGTAAACGCCGCCGCTTCCGTCGCCTGAGCGCGACGAAAACCTGGAATTGCCCGCAGATTCTCTGAACTTAAGGCCGCTGCCCGCCTTGTCGCTTTCCAGCCCGGCGAACGCGCTGCCGCATATCATCATTCCCGCCAGAAAACATGCTGTCAACTTTTCCATAATCGCGCTCTCCATTCGGCACAGGACGATACAACCGCATTTGCTTGGACAGTGTGCCGACATCTATTCGTCCGTCTTAATACTTGGATGCGACAGCCGAAACCTGTTTCAAAGCTTTGTCAATCGCAGCGCTATCGGCAACTTTCCTGGCTGCTATGCGCGTAAGGTCTTCATTCACTACCTTGTCTATCCATTTGGCAAGCTTGCTGATTTGCCCCGATTGCTCGGCAATTTGGCTCGATTGCTGGGCAATTGTTGTACGCGCTTTGCTAAGTTCCTTGGCCGCCGCTGCGCCTGCCGCCAGTTTCCCTTGCAGCTTAATAGCTCCGTATCCCCCCACCGCGGCGGCTGCGGCTAATGCGGCTCCCAGCAGGACTTTCTTTCCCGTGGGGCTGGTCGCGGCTTTGGCCGCTTTTGAAGCGAGGTTGCGCACAGCCGCCCCCGCCCTTGAGAAAATGGACGGCTTGCCGCCCGACTCATTGGATGCGGAGCTGGCAGACGCCTGCTGCGTTTTAGCAAGAGCCGGCACTTCCATCGCCAGCTTTTTGCTGCCGGTGCGGGAGCGGGATATCTCGGACGCGCTGAACCGTCTGGCCGATTTTGAGCGCGAGGAGGAGCCTCCCCCTATGTAAACGCCGCCGCTTCCGCCGCCTGAGCGCGACGAGAACCTGGAACTGCCCGCCGATTCCCTGAATTTAAGGCCGCTGCCCGCCTTGTCGCTTTCCAGCCCGGCGAACGCGCTGCCGCAGACCATTATGATTGCCGCGAAACATGACATCAGCTTATTCATACCTCACCGCCTCCTTGTCCCGCCAACCGATTTTTTGTCTTCACGCAGTAGTCTAGCAGGGATTCTTCATTTTTTCAGGGGCCAAAGGACCCATACGGTCGCTACGACACACCCGTTTTTTGAAAAGCTGTGGTGTGCTTGCCCGGAAATCGCAGTTGAGTAGCGGAATTCGACGAAAAATGGCTTCGCATCTCCGGCACAAAAAAGTGTTTACAGGCCTGCGGGCCTGCTCGCACTTTTTTGTGCCGAATCTGCTTCGCCCTTTTTCGTCTCGGTTCTCGCTATCAACTGCGATTTCCGGGCTTGCAAACGACAACGGCAGGCAAAACGTTGCAAATGGCCTGAGCCGGTGTTTTTCTTTTTTTGCGCCCGCAGTGTTTCGTGTGGTTCGTGTGTTTCGTGGTTAAAAGTCGTTGAGCCTGTCTAGCCTATAACAATGCCGGTTTTCCCAGACAGTAAAATCAACTTATCCGGGAGCAAGTCTATAGCCCGTTTTCTCCCCCATTTTCACCAGTGTTTCTATGCCCTCGCGGGAGCGCAACGCTATATCCGCGTCAACTTCCGCCATACCTGCTGCCAGAACCAGTATTACGGTTGACGCGCCGAATTCAAAATATCCTTTTTCCTCGCCCCTTGAAAAGGAGCCGCCCTCCGGCTTTGACTGGCATATTTTCCCCACCCGCATCGCGCCGACATCAATATGGACGACGTCGCCGAAATTTTCGGTTTCCAGCACGCACAGTTCGCGGTAATTCACCTCAAAGACGGGCGCGCCGCTTGAGAGGCACAACGGATGCACCGAATGCAGCCTGCCGCCCAGCCTGCGGACGGGGCCGTGCCACCCGTTGTCTACATAGCAGAAGCGGTGATAGTCCGCCGGCGCCAGCCGGAACACCAGGCACAGCCCGCCCTGATATTTGCCGGCAAGCGTATTGTCCCCCAGCAGCGCGCGCACGGAAATGGCGCGCCCCTTTACCGGAACGGCGGTATCCCCGTCCAGCCGGTAGGCCAGCAGCCGCCCGTCGCAGGGCGCTATCAGCGCGGCGGGATTTTGGTCCACGGGGCGCAGCCCCGGCTTTAGCCTGCGCGTGAAAAACTCGTTGAAATCGCGGTACTGGTCCGGCGGCTTTTCCGCCTCGTCTGCGCGGACGCCGTAGGTTTTGATGAAAGCCTCTATCCCGGCCCGGCTGGATTTGGTCCGCTGGAAAAACCCGTAAATTTTTGAATAGTAAATCCGGCTGTAGAGCAGCCATGTCAGCAGCCGCCCGAACCAGTGGCCGTAATGGAACAGCAGGAAATTGCCCTTGAAAACGGTTTCCTCCGTCATCTTGCCGGAGGCGCGGTCAAAAAGCGGTATGCGTGGATTTACAGCCATACAATCGTCAGCAGGGCAGCCACCGCCGCCAGAACCGCCCTGGCGCGCTGCGAGAGCCTCGGGATATGGAAATCCAGTATGAACAAAAACGCCGCAGCCGCCGTTGCGGCGCGCAGCCACCATATAAAAGCGGTTGCCGGCATAAATAGCCGCGCCAGCAGCGCCGCCGGGAAAATCCATGCCGCGAATGTAACCGGCAGCCCGCGATACCCCTCCCCTCCGCCGGAGGCAGCCAGCGCGTTGAAATAAGCCAGCCGCGCCGCCGCGCAGATGCAATAGCCCGCAAGCAGCGCGGCGTCCGCCGGGGCCTGCAGCCAGAAGCCGCGCAGCAATACCGCAGGCGCAAGGCCGAAGGCGGCCATGTCCACAATGCTGTCCAGATGAAAACCGAAAGACTTCTCAAAATCCGTGCGCGCGCGGGCCTTGGCGATTGTGCCGTCGTAGAGGTCGCAGACGCCGGACCATAGCAGGCATATTACCGCCGCCGAGGGCCGATTGGCCAGCGTGAAAAAAGCCGACAATGCCGCCAGCGCGCAGCCAGCCAGCGTCAGCGCATTGGCGGGGTTCCAGATGCCTATCACCATGTGAAAGCCGCCGCCGCGCAGCCGTAGCCCACGCCGGATGCGAGAATAAGCAATTTCCGCCCGGCCCGGAGCCTGCCTTTTTCACGCGCGTCGTCCAGCGCTATCGGGATGCAGCCGGAGCCGCAGTAACCGTAGCTGCCGGCGGTGTCATGCGATATTTCATCCGGCCAGCCCAGGCGCCTGCACAAAGTTTCTATGTTCTTGCGCCGGGACTGGGTCAGAAACGCCAGTTCCACGTCTTTTGCGTCCCAGCCGGCTTTCCGCAAAGCCTTTCCGGCGACCAGCGGCCAGTTTTTGAGGTTTATGTCGCTTTTGTACGGCTCCACCGTTTTCAGATGCTGGAACCCCTGCGCCAGCGTTTCCGGCGAGAATCCCTTCCAGCTTCCCCCGGCGAAAATGCCCCAGCGCCACCAGTGGCTGCCGTCGCCGCATATGGAAAACCCGCAAAGCCCGCGCCCCTCCCCCCCGGAGGAGAGAACCACCGCCCCCGCGCTGTCGCTGAACATCAGCCGGCTCAGCACATCGTCCGGCGCAAGCGCGCGGGAGTAGAGGTTTCCCCCGGCAATCAGCACATGGCGCAGGCTTTGGTCGCAGCACATAAGGCTGTCCGCGGCAACCAGTGCCGAGACAAAGCCGGAGCAGGAGCAGTTGAGGTCAAAAAACCCCGCGTTGTGCGCGCCGGTCTCGCTCTGCACACGCGCCGCCGTAGGCGGCGAGACGAAATCCGGCGTGTCGGTAACGCAAATCAGCAGGCCTATGTCTTCCGGCGCAAGTCCGGCGGAGGCTATGGCTTTTTTTGCCGCGCGCGCCATCAGAGTGGAAACGCAGGTATCCGCGTCCGCGCGCCAGCGGACGGCAAAGCCGTTTTCCTCCGCCGCCTCAAATACCGGGGAGGACGGCTCCGCTCCGCATTCGCGGGCGATATCTTCGTTGGAAAGCCTGGTTTCGCCGAAAGCCCGCCCGGTTCCGGTTATAATCATAAAATCAGCGCCGCCGCGCTTATCGCGTATCCCGTGCCGGAAGTCAGTATAATCGTTTTCCTCCCCGGTTTTAGCAGCCCGTTTTCGCGCGCGTCGTCCATGGCCACCGGCACGCAGCCGGAGCCGCAGTAGCCGTACTTGTGTATCGTATCGTGCGAGACGGAAAGCGGCCAGCCGAATCCGGCGCACACCGCCTCTATATTTCTGCGGCGCGACTGGTTGAAAAACCCCAGTTCCACCTCTTCCGGCCTCCAGCCCGCTTTTTCAATGACATCCCGCGCCGCGAGGGGCCAGTTCCTGACGTTTATGCCCTTCTCGTAAGGCTCCACGGTTTTCACATACTGGTATCCCCGCGCCAGCGTCTCCGGCGAAAACCCTTTCCAGCCGCCTCCGGCGAAAATACCCCAGCGGCGCCAGTGCCGCCCGTCGCCGCGCATGACCGAGGCGCAAATCCCGCGCCCCTTTTCCGGCGAAGCCGATAACAGAACGGCCCCCGCGCTGTCGCTGAACAGCAGCCGGCCCGCAACATCGTCCGGCG
This sequence comes from Elusimicrobiales bacterium, assembly GCA_041651175.1. Taxonomy (NCBI): domain Bacteria; kingdom Pseudomonadati; phylum Elusimicrobiota; class Elusimicrobia; order Elusimicrobiales; species Elusimicrobiales bacterium. Next base: position 8,930 of record JBAZJT010000007.1, read on the forward strand.
CAAGAAAGCGGGAGTATATATTGCCGCCGGCAACCAGCGCATGGCGCATTCCGCCGTCGCGCCTGAGCATGGCGGAAGCGGCGGCCAGCGCCATCGCAAAACCGGCGCAGGTGCTGTTGAGGTCAAAAAAACCGGCATTGCGCAGCCCGGCCTCGTGCTGGACGCGCGCGGAGGTTGGCGGCGCGGTGAAATCCGGCGTGTTGGTGGCGCAAATCAGCAAATCCACGTCTTCCGGTTTCACCGAGGCGCGGAGCAGCGCGTTTTTTGCCGCCTCTGCCATGAGCGTTGAAGTGAAGACGTTTTCCCCCGCGCGCCAGCGGACGGTGTAGCCGTCTTTGTTGGCGGTTTCCAGTTCCGCCATGGAAATTCCGCATTCGCGGGCGACCGTATCGTTGGTGATTCTCCGTTCGCCCAAGGCGCGGCCCGTGCCGGTTATGACTGCGCTATAATTGCTCATCTACCAGTTCCCACAATCGGGTTTCATTGATTGCGCTGTTCTGTCCGCGCCCGCTTTCCGCGCCGCAACGCCGCATATCCGCCAGGTCGGAGCGCGAGACGCCCAAATCCCGCAATGAAGGAACGCCAAGCCGCGCGGTGAATTGCGAGAGTTTTTCCGCGCCGAATTCCGCGATTTTGTCCTTGTCTTCAGCCGCCCCCGCCACAAGCGGCAGCATCACCCCGCAGGCCAGCCCGTGAGGAACGCCGCGTTTGAGCGTCAGATAATACGAAAGCGCATGCGCCATGCCGGTTCTGGTGTTTGAAAATGCCAGCCCCGCGCGCAGCGCAGCCAGCATCATTTGCGTCCGCGGCTCAATACCGGGCGGCTCCCGCAACGCGGCCGGCAGGGATTCCAGCGCGCCTTTTGCGGCGGCAAAGGCCAGCGTATCCGAAACCGGATTCGCGTTTTTAGACCACAAAGCCTCAAGCGCATGCGCCAGCGCGTCCAGCCCGGAATGCAGCGCCGCGTCCCTCGGCATTGAAAGCGCAAGCTCCGGGTCGCAGACCGAGGCCTGCGGCCATAAACTCTGCGATTCCAGCGAGTATTTGCGCCCCGCCGCCTTGTCCCATACCACCGCCCACGGCGTTACGTCGCTGCCGCTGCCCGCCGTGGCCGGCGCGGCCAGAACCGGCAGCCTGCGCGCGGAAAACGGCTTGCCTTCCAGCCAGAGCGCGCGCTGGCGCGCGAATGCCGCCGCCGCGCCGCCTTCCGGCGGGGCGGAGAGTATTTTTGCCGCGTCAATCGCGCTGCCGCCGCCGATAGCGATTATGACTTCCACAGGCTGCGAGTGGACAGCCCCGTAAAGTTTTTCCAGCTCAAAAACATCCGCCCCGCCGGATACCGCGAATACCCTGCGGTTGCCCGCCGCAAGTTTTTTAACCGCCGCCGAATCCGCAAGCGAGCGGCAGGTGATTATAGCGGCGGCGCGGTTTCCTGCCAGCCGCTCCAGCGCGGGACCGGCCTCGCAGCCGAATTCAATGCGGACGGGATTATGAAAAATGAAGCTCATTTGAACAGCTCCCGCGCGACTCTGTAATCATCGGCAAAATCTATCTCTTTCCAGCACAGCCCGCCGGTGGGAACGCAGCGCACTTTCCCGCCCGCGCGCGCAAGGCGCAGATAGGCAGCCATGTCGTAGCTGCCGTGCCCGCCGGACATAAGCTCGTCCTCAATCGCCTTGAAAAAACCCCGGCTGTCCCGCACAAGCGATATGCCGGTCCATTCGCCATCCGGTTTTGCGATGTCCTTGCCTCCGTCCAGCAGCAGCCCGCGGACGCTGACGCGCGCCTTCATCGCCTCCGCGTCAACGGGGCCGAAATCCACCGCAAGGCAGGCCGCCTCGCCGGCCCGGCAGCCGCGCAGCGCGCCAGTCAGGATTTCCGGCTCGTAAACCAAATCGGCGTGCAGCGCGGCAAACGGCCCGCCGCCCGCAAAATCCCGCGCGAACCACAGCGAGCCCATATTATTGCACAGCGGATAAAACGGGTTGACGATAATGCGGCAGCCCCTGCCGTGCCGCGCGATTATCTGCTCTTTTTCAAAGCCCACTATAATTCCGATGTCTTTTATGCCGCAGCCGCGCAGGATTTTCAGCGAACGGCCCAGCAGAGTCTGCCCGCCCGTTTCCAGCAGGCATTTGGGTTTTTTGCGCGTCAGGGGATGAAGCCGCGTTCCCCTTCCCGCCGCCATGATGACGGCTTTCATCCGCATATTTTCACCGTTCCCGCATTGCCGTCAACCTCAACCGTCTGGCCGGAGGATATTTTTTTAGCCGCCTCCGCCACGCCCACCACTGCCGGTATGCCCATTTCCCGCGCCACCACGGCGGAGTGGGACAACACGCTGCCCTTTTCCACCACCAGCGCGGATATGGAAGGGAAAAGCGGTATCCAGCCGGGGTCGGTGCGTTCGGCCACCAGTATTTCGCCGTTTAAGCCGCGCGCGTCCGCGCCGGAAAGCGCGACCCGCGCGGTTCCCTTCGCGCTGCCGGGGCCGCAGGGGGTTCCGCGCAAAACGCCGTCCGCGCCGCCGGTTGCGGCGGCGCGCAGCGGCGCAAAGCGCAATGCGCACACGTCGCCATAGGCGTAAAACCGTCCGGGCGGCTGCTGCTTCAGATGCTCCTCATGTTCCTCTTTTCGCAGCGCTATCAGCCGCTTGACATGGCGCAGGTCCGGCGAGCGGCCCTCGGCCAGTTCAAATATCTCCGCAATCTTGAGAAAGAATATGTCCGCAGGGTTGTCTATAACCCCGTCCGCGTGCAGGTTGCGCCCGGCGGAGTTAACCAGCCGCCGGACAATGCCGAAATACTTGCCGCGCAGGAAGCGCAGTTCCTCCCGCGCGTAAACATGATAGCGCGTCCGGCGCAGCGCAAGGCGCAGCCGCAACCCGCCGAAAAACCCTGCGCGCGCGAACACGGCGGCCTCCGCCTTTGCGCGGGTCTTTGCCTGTGCGTCCAGCGATTTGCCCAGAATATCCGGCGGCTTTGCCGCATAGGCTTTAACCGTCTCAAAGAGAAAATCCGGGTTCTCGCGCAGGGTGTCTTCCTCAAGCTTGAGCTCGTTCATGCAGCGGCAGCCGTATTCCTCAAGGAAGGCGGAAAACCGTTTCCGCAGCTCCGGCCATTTGCCGGTTTCCAGTATTTCCACGCGCAGTTCCAAGGGCGATTTTGAGGCGAACAGTTCCCGCCATTGCGGGTTGCCGCGTATTTTACCGGCAATGGCCGCCATTTCCAGCGCGGGGCGCAGGCTGGCTATGGAGCCGCCGCCCCCCAGCAAATCGCTGTAAAGCGCAAGACATTCCGGCCCCAGCGCGGCAAGCAGCCGCCGCAGTTCCCCGCTGCAGCGCAGCACGCCTATGGCGTTTATAATCTCCGCGTCCCAGCGGGCGGAACAGTTGCTGAAAACTTCGCGGTAGGCGGCGAGCAGCTCGCCATTGCCCATCCCCGCAAAATCGCTTTTAAGCCAGCGCGCGTTCTGTTTATGGAAATTTGCGGCGAATTTTTCCGCGCCCCGCCGCGCCGTCAGGATTTTCCAGCGCAGCAGCAGCCCGGCGCGCATCTCCTCCGTGCGGGTCGCGCGGCGCAGCGCGAAGCCGCCGCCGCAATCCTGCGCGCCTATCATGCGGTTATGGTCGGCTATGGTGCTTTCGGGGCCGGGAATGAGGCTTAAATACGCATACCAGTTGAGCAGATTGTAATAAACCCTGCCGCCGGACGTGCCCAGCATGTTTTCCAGCAGCGCGGCATTGGCCTCAAGGAAACCGCGCGAGAATCCCAGCCGCTCCAGCACGCCGGAATATGTGGCCCGGAAACTTTCGCTTATAAAAGAGAATGTCAGCGGTTTTACCACCCCGGCATAGCTTTCCACCACATTGGAATTGTCAAAAAGCGCATGACGCGGTTCTTTGCGCAGGCCGGAGAAAGCCGCTATCGTCCGGGTTTGCAGTATGAAAAGCTCATCGCCCCTGAAGCAGAATTCAATATCCTGCGGGACAAAGCCGCCGGCTGTCTTTTCAATTTCCCGGCAGGCCCGCGCCAGCTCGGCCAGTTGCTTTTTGCCAAGCGCGGGGCGCAGGCGCAGATTTTCGTCCACGTTGATTTTCACAAGCCCGCGCCCGAATTCCTCGTTGAAAACCAATTTTTCGCGCTTGTCGCATATCGTTTCGGAGAGTATATTGCCTTCCCCGTCCAGCGTCCACAAGTCCGCGTCCAGCGCGCCGGAGACCAGCCCCTCCCCCATCCCGTAGACCGCGCTGACAAGCATTGTCTCCGGGTCGCCGGTAAGCGGATTCGCGGTGAACGCCACGCCGGAGACATCCGCCGCCACCATCTCCTGAATGATGACGGCGGCCCGCGTTTTCCCGCGCAGTTCCCGCGCGCGGCGGTAGGCCGCGGCGCGCTCCCCGAAGGCGGAGCGGTGGCAGCGAAGTACGGTTTCAAGCAGATTGTCGTCCACCGGCTGGAACAGGAAGCTGTCCAGCTGCCCGGCGAAGGAGTGCTGCGCCGAATCCTCGTCCGCCGCCGAGGAACGCACCGCGACAAGGCGGCACATTCCCAGCTTTTGCCGCGCGTCCGCCGCGAATTGGCGGCGCTGCCGCATGTCCGGCGCGTATTTCGCGCCGCCGGGCAACCGTTCAAAACCTTCGGCTGTAACCGCCGTCCATTTCGGGACGCGGACGCCGCAGCCCTCCAGCCGGGCCAGATTATGCGCCTTGCCGCCGGCCAGCGCGCGCGAAAAATCCTTCTCCGCGAAAAACTCTCCCAGCCTGATGTCAGTCATTGTTGTCATGTCTGTTTCACCGCGCTTTGCGCCAGTTTCGCGTCATAAACCATGGCGGCGCGACGCTTGGCGCGCTGCGGGTCCTGCCGGCGGGCGTTCAGGTTCAGTTCGGCGTTAAGCCCGTCCGCCCAGAGCTCAAATTCCTCCGGGCCGGAAAACCCGTCCGCCCTTATGGCGGAGCGGCGGTAATTGCCCGCCCGCCGCGTGTCAATCCCCGGCCACCAGAGGTTTTGCGCCTCCGCCATGCGGTAAAGCGGCGTGCCGGGCAGCGGCGCGGCTATGGCAAGCGAAAAGCTGTCCGCCCCGCTTTCGGCGGCGGTTTTTGCGGTAAGCTCCATCTCCGCGCGCGTTTCTCCGGGAAAACCCGCCATCCAGAAGGTATGCACGAACAAACCCGCTTCTTTGGCGGCGTCTATGGCGGGGCGGAATTCCTCCGCGCGCAGCCGTTTGCCTATAATCCCGTCCAGCACGCGCTGCGAACCGGATTCGCAGGCCAGCGTTATCTGATAGCAGCCGGCCCGCTTCATGCGCGAAAAAAGCGCCTTGCGGTCTTTGGCCTGATAATCGGCGCGTATCCCGTTGGGCGTGCACCAGGGCAGGCCCAGCCGCTCAAGCCCGGAGCAGAGTTGGTTTATATGCTCCGCGCTGGCGGTGAGGGAATCGTCTTCAAACTGTATTTCCTCTATATTGTAGCGCGAAACCGCGCCGGAAATCTCCGCCAGGACGGAGGCTGGGTTTCTGAGCCGCAGCCGCCGCCCCCACACCGAGGGCGTGGAGCAGAAAAAGCAGTTTTCCGGGCAGCCGCGCGAGGTGATTACGTTAAGCACCCGCCTTCCCGTGGATTTGGAGGAGTGGAATTTTCCGTGCCGGAAATAGCCTTCCATATCCATCAGATGCCGGGCCGGCTCCGGCAGCGAGTTTATGTCCGCCGCCGGACGCTTGCCCGAAAGCCGCAGTTCCCCCCCGCGCATTGCCGCCGCGCCGGGGACGGAGGCCGCGTCCGCGCCGGATGAGAGAGCGCCCAAAAGCTGGCCGAAGGCGGCGTCGCATTCGCCGCACATCGCATAATCCGCGCCGGAGGCCGCCATTTCCAGCGCGCCCCGGCCAAAACCGGCGGAATAATCCAGCAGCACGCCGCTTGAGTGCGCGCCGCCCAGTATGACCGGCGCGCGCGGCGCGGCGGTTTTTGAAATTTTCGCCAGCGCATAGGCGTCCCGCGCCGCGCTGGAAAACGGAATTGTTATCCCCACAAAATCCGGACCGAAATCCGCTATCGCCGCCGCCGCTTCGCCGTCGGAGCAGCCGAGAAAGCCGTCTTTTGACTCCCCCGCCAGCGCGGCGTCAAAAACGCGGACGGAGAATCCCTCCTGCTCCAGCATGGCGGCGATATAACCCAGCCCCAGCCCCGGCTGAAGCCGGTTTACGCCGCCCGCCTCTCCCGCCATCCGGGGAGATATAAGCATCACTTTTTTCATGCAAGCCCCGACAATGCCAGCAGCCCGCACACCGCCAGCCTGTAGCGGACGGACCAGACCGTCATGTTCAAGTTGCCGGTTTCAGGTCGCAGCAGGAAGCGCGCGCAGGCGGCTGCAAAACCCGCCGCAAACAGCGCCGCTCCGATTGCCGCATAAGCCGGAATTCCCAGCCAGCCGGCGAAAATCGCCAGCAGGGCGCAATGCCCGATACCCAGAGCCAGCGCCGCCGCAGCCGCCGCGCGCGGCCCCATTATGGAAGAATATGAATCAAGCCCTTCCCGCTCCTGCCGGGGCGCGAAGGTTTTGCGCGCGAATTCTATGGCGTAAACCGGCATCATCATCCAGGAGGCGATGAAAAGCTCTTTCCCCCCCCATGCTCCCAGCCCGTGGTAACGCGCCAGAAAAGCCATTGCGTAGATATTGAAAAGCAGATTTACAGGGCTGTGCGTCGCCAGGGCAAGCAGCCTGTTGCCCGAAATCAGCCCCGGCATAAAAAACCATTTCGCCATCAGGACGAGATATGCGGCCACGACTGCCATGTAGGCCGGCGCAAGCGGCCAGAGCAGGTTCAGGGCCAGCATCGCGCCGATTAAAACGCGCTCCAGCAGCGCAAGCTCGCGCTCCGAAATCCGCCCGGAGACAAGCGGCCTGTCCGGATAAAAACGCTTGTCGGACTCAAAGTCCTTGATTTCGTCGCGCGCGCGTATCGCCGCGCCCATAAGCTGCGCGCAGACGACCACCATCACCGTCGCCATTGAGTATTTCGGGCTCAGCCCGTGGGCGCGCTGCACCAGCGCGTCCAGCGCGCAGCCCCACAGGACGAAAGCGGTGAAAAAAAGGCATCTTTCGCGCAGGAACGAAATCCAGCGGCGTATCATTTGCGGCTCCGCAGCGAGAAATAATCCAGCATGAAGCCCACGGCTCCGGCAAGACTGAGCCTGTACATCCGCCTTGCCTGGGCCGAAAACAGAAGCACAAACAGCGCGTCAAAGACGGGGTTGCGCGGCAGCTTCGCCAGCCGCCTCACAAGCGGCGCAAGCCGGGGCAGCCGGACTGATATTATAGAAAGCTTGCACAGGTTAAGCGCCGGGACAATATCCGGCTGGCGCAGCCGGCTTTCCAGCATTTCGTTGACGCCGGAGTCCGGCTTTGCAAGCCCGGCCTCGTCTATGTAACCGGCGGCTGCGGCTTCTTTTGTAATCTCCAGCCCCGGCAGCGCCTGAAACACCAGCGGCACGAAGAAATCGGGCCGCATTTTCAGGTTAAGCTCCACGGTTTTGGCGGCCTGCTCCAAGGTCTCCCCCGGCAGGCCGAACATGTTGTAAGTCAGGAATTTGATTTTGTGCTTTTTGAGCAGGCGCGCAAGCTCCAGCAGCGCGGCGTCCGTGGTCTGCTTGCCTAGCAGATTGCGGCGCAGTTCCTGGTCGCCGGTTTCCACGCCCAGGCGGATATGGTCGCAGCAGCCTGTCGCAGCTATTGCGGAAACCACGGCCTCGTCCGCCAGTTCCGCCCGCAGGTTGATGGTGAACGGAATGCGTATTTCCCTGCCGTAGCGGCCCAGGAATTCCAGCGTCCAGGCCTTGTCGCCGTTAAACGTGCTGTCCAGAAAAGTGATGAACTTCACCGGCATTTTCTCGCGCATGGAGGCAAGCTCCGCCATGCAGCGGTCAACCGATTTCAGGCGGAGCCTTGAGCGCAAAGGGTCTTCCCGGTACACCTGCTTGAATTGCGGGATGAAACAGAATTTGCAAGAGAACGGGCAGCCCTTGGAGGTGTATGCGTAATAGCCGCCCTGCTTGAGATATTGCGGGAAGCGGAAATAAATTTCGCGGTCGGGGTCGGGCAGCGCGTTGATGTCGGCCAGCGGGCGTAGCGGGTTTTTGACGACCGCGCCGCCGTCCTTACAGTGGATATTGCGTATTCCGCGCCAGTCCTGCCCGGCGGAAAGCTTGTCGGCCAGTTCAAGCAGGGAGCCTTCACCCTCGCCGATGTTTACAAGGTCAAAATCGGTCTGCTCCAGATATTCCGGGAAGAATGTCGGATGCGGGCCTCCGGCGGCCAGCAGCGCTTTCACGCCCGCCGCTTTCAGCGCGCGCGCGGCGCTGGCGGCCCAGGCGCGCTGCGGCGTCATCACCGTCATGCCGATTATGTCCGGCTGAAAGCGCGCAATCTCCTCCAGCGGGGGCGCGGGAGAAGCTATGGCGGCTTCGCAACGGTGCCCGGCGGATTTAAGCACGGCGGAAAGCTGCATCGCCGCCATGCTCTCGTTAAGCCCGCTTTGCAGAAAAAGAATTTTAGCCATTCAAAAATTCCATAAAACGCTCTTTCAGCTTCTCCGGCGGGATTGCCGGCCTGCCCAGCGGATGTTTGGAGCCGGGCGCGACGGGCAGATGCACAAATTCAAGCCCGCCTTTGCCCCGCCAGCGCGCCAATTGCCGCTTCAAATCGGCGATTCCGCCGCAACGGCGGACGCGCGGATAGCCCAGCGCCGCCGCCGCGCCCGCTATATCGGCGGAATCCGACAATGTGGGCTGGCCGCCGGTGGAATCGCAGGTCCCGTTGTCCAGCACGATATGCAACAGGTTCGGCGGCGCGGCGCGGGCGACAGAGGCCAGCGCGCCAAGCCGCATCAGAAGCGCGCCGTCGCCGTCCACCGCTATTATTCTGCGCCCGGGGCGCGCCAGCGCAACGCCCAAAGCCAGCGAGGACAGGCAGCCCATGGAACCAACCATGTAAAAATTACGCGCCAAATCGCCAAGCTCGCAAAGCTCTCTGCCGGTTTTGCCCGTCGCGGCAAGAATGGCGGTATCCCCTCCGGCGGTTCCGGCTATTGCGCGCAGCGCGTCCAGCCGGCTGGGAGCTTGCGAATATGCGCCGGTTATCGCGGCGCGCCGCCGCGCCTGCGGGCGCGGCGTCGGCGAAAGCGGCGCGGAGTTGAAAACGCCGTCCCGCACTATGAACGCGAAACTCCCGCCGCGCGCGATATGGCGGAAAGCCGTCTCAAGCTGCGTGCGCGCCCTGGCGGAATTTGGCGAAAGCAGGGCATGGCGCACTTGCAGCAAATCCAGCATTTTCCCGGTGATGCGGCCCATGAGGCGGTGCTGCGGCTCGTCTTTTACGCCCGGCTCGCCGCGCAGGCTTATGAAGGCCAGCAGCGGTATGCGGAAAATATGATGCAGCGACGACAGCGGCGAGGCCGCATTCGTCAGTCCGGAATTCTGCATCAGCACAATGCCCAGCCTGCCGCCCAGATGCAGGCCCGCGCACAGCGCGGCGGCGTCGCCCTCGTTGGAGGAAATCAGGTAATCGCCGCCGTTTATGGCGGAATTTATAAGCCCGCCCAGCGAGGAGCAGGGCACTCCGGTGAATAAAAAACAGCCGCGTCGCTTAAGCTCGCGGCCAAATCCGGCTGGGTCAAGGCCGGCGCTCATGTCAAATCCCTGCCGAAAACGGCATATTCCGCTATTGTCATATTCCTGCCCGTGAAGTTGCGGAACAGGCTGGATTCGTGCATATGGTGATGCACGCAGAATTGCGCCCCCGCGTCGCGCGCGGCGGAATGCGCGCAATAGGCCAGCGCCGAGCCTATTCCCCTGCGGCGGTGATTTTCGGCCACGGCGACCAGCGGAACCACCCACTGCTTTGGGTTTCGCGGATTCCGGTAGTGCAGTATGAAGCCGCAGGCCTCGCTCCCCCGGAGGCAGACGTCCGCCACAGGCTCCGTTTCGCTTAAAAACGACAGATACACGTCGCGGAAATAATCGCGCCGCAGCGGGGCGTAATACGGGACATGCGCGAAGGAGGCTTTGGTCAGCTCAAACATCGCCTCCAGCGCACCGCGCCACTGCTGCCCGAAAAAACGTTCAAACCTGTAGCCGCGCCAGAGGCAGTTGTCCAAATGCTGGCCGTACCTCTCCGGGTTCAGCGCTATCAGGTCGCTGAAATAGCGCTGGCGGATGCGCCAGCCCAGTTCCGCCGCGATACGCGGCATATGCGGCGGATTGTCCGGCTCCGGCGGGATTTGCCCGTGCTGCCAGCCGGAGATTTTCCATTTGTAGCCCATGCCGGTGGAATAATTGACCGGCCCGTCAACGGCGCAGGCGCCGAACTCGCGCGCAGCCGCCTCTATGCCGGGAAAAAGCCCGCGCGCGGCGGCCATATCGTCGGGAAAATCTATATAACCGAAAAGGCAGGTTTTGGCGTCCAGTTCCGGGTTGAGCATGGCCACGGCCATGGAATCGCGCGCCTCCACCAGTTTCCAGGAAGAGAAAGTGTTAAGGATGTCAGCCGCCGCGCCAAAGCGGGCGCGGACCTTTTCAAAATCCGCGCAAACCGGCGGGACGCCGCGCACGGCGTTGCGCGCGGGGGCAGGCCCCGTCATTTCGCGCGCTCCCGCGAGCAGCATTTCTGCGTGATGGGCCTGACACCGCAGGATTTGCGCGCGCCGGCCATGCCGCGCGGGAAGTATTTATCCTCGGCTTCCATCAGCTCGGCTGCGTTCTGAAGCGCGAAAATCTCGTCCAGCGGCGCTATTTCCCCTTCCAGCGCGGCCACGGAATTGTCGCTGAATATGCGCTGCGCCGCCTTGCGCATCGCCGCTACCGAGGCGCGCATCAGATGGTTGGCCCATATCACCGCGCTGATGTCCATTGCGGCGAATTCCTCCGGCGGCGTGCGCCAGTATTTCGTGGGGACTATAATCACCGGATGCCGTTTGCCCCAGCATTTGGAAAATTCCGCTATTTCCCCGGCGTCCTGGCGCTTGCTGTGGACCAGAATCGCGTCCGCGCCAGCCAGGCGGTAAGCGTCCGCCCGGCGCAGCGCCTCGTCAAGGCCCCTTCCCATGACGAATGCCTCGGTTCTGGCGACGACAACGAAGTCGGCGTCGCGCTGGGTGTCCTTGGCGGCTTTTATTTTGCCGCAAAACTCTTCCACGCCCGCCAGATGGGTGGCGTCGCAGTCCACGAAGGAGTTGTTTTTTGGGAAAATCTTGTCTTCTATACACAGGCCGGCGATACCGCGCTGCTCCATCTTGCTGACCAGCCGGCGGACATTGTTGAAATTGCCGTAGCCGGTGTCGGCGTCCTGGAGGACGGGGATATTCACGGCGTCATTCATGAATTCCACAATTTCCAGCACCTGCGTCCAGGAGGCTTCGTTTGCGTCGCGCACGCCAAGCGACGCCGCGATGGACAGTCCGCTCGCCCAAAGCCCCTTGAACCCCGCCTGCTCCGCTATTTTGGCGGACAGGCCGCTGTGCGCCTCCATCAGGAATTCGGTGCGCCCGGATTGTATCAGCTTTCTCAGTTGAGTCGTTTTTTTCAAGTGTGCCATGCTTGTCTCCCGCCGCTGATTAAATTATCCCAAAATACGGCGAAATCCGGAAGGGCCGAAGGTCCCAGGTGATTGAGTTAAATTTGACAGTGGGAGGCTAAAGGCTTAGAATAAATCGTCCCGCCTCAATAGGATTTCCAACTAATTTCGGGACAAGCTCCTGTGAACCACATTAATAGGGGGAATTATGAGAATGCGTCCGGAATTTAAAGAGGAAAGTTTAAGAAAATGGGGAGATGCTCTAAATAGAATATTCGATGGAGTAATACCGACTACAAGCAGGTGGAATGATAAAGAGTCTATGATAAGAGTCTTAAGCGTTCTCGGCGATAATAAAAATCAGAACCACACTTTTTTCCCACAACCTGGCGGCGGACTGGACCTAAAAACAGCTCGGCTATCAAATGAACCGGACTGCATTGAATTGGATTTTGAAAGAAATGCTGCAATTGTCAAACCATCTCAGCTAATGTTTGAGTCATTTGGAAAAGAGAATCTCGAATGGGCTTATTTTAGGTTGGAACTTTTGCTTTTAAACCCAACGGGTATATATCCCAATAATTCGCCCCATGCACACGAAGAACTGATAGAAATCGAACCGGGAAAGTACCAAGACCGTTCCACTTGGGATTCGGGAGTTATGAAAGAGGATGAAATGGGCAATGCAATACTGTTTCCAAAATCCGCACGAATAGTTACCCGATATTTTTCTGGGGCTTTTGTGGTATTTGCGAAGGGATCCACTTACAATGCAAACCCAGGTACATATGATGCTCGCCACGATAAGATGTCAGCCCAAGAATTCAGACGACATATTGAAGAGGCCTATCGTACTGCCCGGGGATAACACTTGCAAAAATTAGCAGGGCTTTGGCGCAGATTTCGCCGAAGCCTTGTCTTTTTATTATTCCTCTGCGGTAAAAAGACAGCATGCCACTTGCGAAATAATGGTTTTTACAATTTACTCAATGCATTGAGTAAATTGTTGATTGTGCCCGCGGCGGGCGATAATGACTTTTCCATGAAAGCCATGCTGGACAAAAGGGGCTTTTACTGCTATTTTGTAGATGGGTCCGACCTGCTAAGGCGGATACCAGGAAAAAATGAAACGACTTTCAATCCCGCCCTACGGCATCGCGGGCAGGGGCTTGGCGGCGCGCCATATGGCGCGGTATTTGCGGCTGTCGCGCATTCCGTTTACACAATGGAGCCGCGCGGACGGGGCTGCGCCGGAAGCGACTTTCAAAAACTGCCGGACCATCCTTCTCCTGATAAGCGACAATGCCATTGAAGATTTCATCTCCGCCCATCCCGGGCTGCATGGCAAAACCCTGGTTCATTTCTCCGGCAGCCATGTAAGCGGCAGGGCGGCGGGATTGCATCCGTTGTGTTCGCTCGGGCGCAAGCCGCTTTCGCTGGCGCAATGCCGGGAAATCGCCTTCGTGTCGGAAAAGGGGCGCCCCGCTTTCCGCGATATCTTCCCGATGCTCAAAAACCCCTCCTATGCCATAGACCCCGCGCTGAAACCCTATTATCATGCGCTGTGCGTGATGGCGGGCAATTTCTCCACGGCTTTATGGCAGAAGCTGTTTTCCGGGCTGGAAAACGAGCTGGGCCTGCCCGCAAAAGCGGCAAAGCCGTATCTCCGCGCGGTGCTGGGAAACATAGAGTCAAACCACACAACCGCGCTGACCGGACCATTCGCCCGCGGCGATTACGGCACCATAGCCCGCAATCTCCGCGCGCTGGACGGGGATGCGTTTCTTCCGGTATACAAGGCTTTCAGGCGGGTTCTATGCAAATAACCGACTTTTACGAATACGACAGGAAGGCGGGCCGCAAAATCTCCATGATAACCGCCTACGATTATATCACCGGCCAACTGGCGCAGCGCGCGCCGGTTGACTGCGTGCTTGTTGGCGACAGCCTTTCAATGACCGTCTACGGGCATGATTCCACCATACACGCGGATATGGGCATGATGGAGCGGCACACGGCTATGGTCGCGCGCGCGGTGCGCGGCAAGCTGCTGGTGGGCGACATGCCTTTCCTTTCCTATCACAAAGAGCCTGCCGAGGCGGTTGAAAACGCGGGCCGGCTGGCGCGCGCGGGCGCGCAGGCGGTAAAACTTGAAGGCGCGGCGCATGAGGAGGCGGTAAGACGCATCATCGCCTCCGGCGTGCCGGTGATGGGACATCTGGGGCTTACGCCGCAGTCTGTTAACCTGCTTGGCGGGTTCCGGGTGCAGGGGCGGCGGGCGCGCGCCGCCGCGGCGATACTGGCCTGCGCCAGAAAACTGGAGCGGCTGGGCTGTTTTGCGCTTGTTCTTGAATGCGTGCCGCGCGCGCTTGGCAAAGCGGTAACCGCCGCATTGAAAATCCCGGTCATAGGCATAGGCGCGGGGCCGGATACCGACGGGCAGGTGCTGGTGATAGCCGACATGCTGGGTTTCTGCGAAAACGCGCCGCGCTTTCTAAAGCGCTACATGGACGGCGCGGGCGAGGCGGACAAGGCGCTGCGCCGCTTTGACCGCGAGGTCAAATCCGGCGCCTTCCCGGCGGAGGAGCATTGTTATAAATGACAACCCTTATAAAATCCCCCGCCGCCTGGCGGAAACTGCGCGAAGGCGCGCTTAAAAACAAAACCGCCGGTTTTGTGCCGACGATGGGGGCATTGCACGAGGGGCATGTCTCGCTTGTGCGGCGCAGCAAAAGGGAAAACGACATAACGCTGGTCAGCATATTCGTCAACCCGACCCAGTTCAACGACAAAAAAGACCTGGCGAAATACCCGCGCGCGCTTGGGCGGGACATGGCCCTGCTTGAAAAGGCCGGGGCGGATTATCTGCTCGCCCCGTCTTACAACGCGCTTTATCCCGACGATTACCGCTACAAAGTCTCGGAAAACAAGTTAAGCGGAACGCTTTGCGGCGCTTTCCGCCCCGGGCATTTTTACGGGGTGCTGACCGTGGTTCTCAAGCTGCTAAATATCGCGGGGGCGCAGCGCGCCTATTTCGGCGAGAAGGATTATCAGCAGTATCTGCTTGTGAAAGGCATGGCGGAGGCGTTTTTCCTGAAAACAAAAATCGTCCCCTGCCCGACGGTGCGCGAGCAAAGCGGCCTGGCCATGAGCTCCCGCAACCGCAGGCTGGAAGAGCGGCATCTTGCGCTTGCGCCGGAACTGTGCCGCGCGCTGCGCGGGGCGGGAAACGCCGCCGCCGCGAAAAAAACTCTGCAAAAGCTGGGCTTTGCGGTGGATTATGTGGAGGACCGCTTCGGCCGCCGCTTTGCCGCCGCGAAGCTGGGCGATGTGAGGCTTATAGACAATGTCAAAATCTAAAAATATCCTGTTCCAGCTTTCCGGCTCCATCGCGTGCTACAAGGCCTGCAGCGCGATTTCAAAACTTGTGCAGCGCGGGCATGAGGTCAAGGCGGTTTGCACCCCGGCGGCGCTGAAATTCATCGGCGAGGCGACGCTGGAAGGCCTGACCCGCAAGCCGGTTTACTGCGATATGTTTGAGAGGAAAACCGGGCTGGAGCATATCTCGCTCAACAAATGGGCGGATGTCTCCGTTGTCTGTCCGGCCACCGCCGATGTAATCAGCAAAATGGCCGCCGGCATCGGCGACGACTGCGTTACAACGCTGTTTCTGTCGCACGATTTTAAAAAACCTTTTCTTGTCGCTCCGGCGATGAATGTGAACATGTGGAATCATCCGGCGACGCGGCGTTCGGTGGAGACCCTCAGGCAGTGGGGCGTGAAAATAATAGAGCCGGGCGCCGGCTATCAGGCCTGCGGAGACGAGGGCAGGGGCCGCCTCTCCGAGCCGGAGGAAATAGTGTCGGCGGCGGAGGCTGCATGAGGATACTGGTTGTCTCCGGCGCGACGCGCGAATATATTGACGGCGTGCGCTTTATAACCAATTTCAGCACCGGCGCCACCGGCGCGGTGCTGGCGCGGCATTTCAGCCGCGGGCATGAGGTGCTGCTGCTGCGCGGCGAGGCGGCGCGCCCCGCAAAAGGCGTAAGGGAAATCATATTCTCGGATTTTACGGATTTGGGCGCAAAGCTGAAAAAACTGCTGCGGCGGCGTTTTGGCATGGTTGTCATGTGCGCGGCGGTGAGCGATTATTCGGTGGCGGCAATCCGGCTGGGCGGCAGGAGGCTTTTGCCGGCCCAAAGGGGCAAGCTGCCTTCCGGTAGCGGGCTGGAAATAAAGCTTAAACCCAATTTCAAGCTGCTGGATAAAATGCCGGAATGGAGCGCGGGAAAGCCGCTTATAGCCGGCTTCAAGCTGACAGACGATGCCAGCCCCGCCAGCAGGGAGGCGGCGGCGCGGAAAGTGTCCTCCCGGATAACGGTGCAAAACGACATGCGCGACATAAGGGCCGGCATCCGCAGGTTCAATGTTTATGAAAACGGCGTCCTTGCCGCAACCTGCGCCGGGGCGCAAAGTCTTGCGCGGAAACTTCAGAAACTGGGAGAGAAACATGCTGCTCGCCCTTGACGTCGGAAACAGCCAGATATACGGCGCGGTGTTTGAAGGGGAAAAGCCGCTTTGCGAATTCCGCAAAACCTCCAAGCTGCCGGTTTCAGCCGACGAGCTGGGGTTGTTCCTGCGCTCGGTGCTGCGCGAGAATTCGGTGAACCCGCAGGAAGTGCGGGAAGTGGCGGTAGCCTCGGTGGTGCCGGATCTGGCATATACCATACGCCATTGCTGCGAGAAGTATTTCGGCGCGCGGCCCTTCACGCTGGGGCCGGGAGTTAAAACCGGGCTTAACGTGAAATACAAAAATCCCGCCGAAGTCGGCGCGGACAGGATAGCCAACGCCGTCGCCGTAACGCATCTCTATCCCGGGAAAAACGCGGTGGTTATAGATTTCGGCACCGCCACCACTTTCTGCGCCGTTTCAAAGACGCGGGATTATCTGGGCGGCGTCATTCTGCCGGGCTTGCGCACGGCGATGGAAGCTCTTGCCGAAAAAACCGCGAAGCTGTTTCCGGTTGAAATAGTCAGGCCGCCGGAACTAGTGGGCCGGACCACGGCTTCCAGCATACAGTCCGGGCTTTATTACGGCAACCTGGCGGTTATACGGGAATTTTCGCGCGAGATGAAGGCCGGCTGCTTCGGCGGCGAAAACGCCATCGTCATAGCCACCGGCGGCTTTTCCCATTTGTTTGAGCAGGAGAATGTCTTTGACGCGCTGGTGCCGGACCTGGTGCTTACCGGACTGCGCCTTGCTTACGAAATGAACAGGGGCGACAAAAATGAAGATAGAAATGCTTAAAGCCAAAATCCACCGCGTTCCGGTCACGGAGACGCGGCTGGATTACGAAGGCTCCATCACCATAGACAGGGCGCTGTGCCGCCGGGCCGGGATTTACGAGTACGAGAAGGTGGACGTCTACAACGTAAACACCGGCGCGCGCTTTACCACATACGCGCTGTACGGGAAAAAGGGGCAGGTATGCGTCAACGGCGCGGCGGCGCGGCTGGCGCACAAAGGCGACAAGGTTATCATCGCCGCTTACGCACAGCTGGACGAGAGCGAGGCTCCGTCCCACAAGCCGCGCATTGTGCTGATTAGCTGATGCATATCTTGCCGGTTTCCATAATTCTGCTGTTTGCGGCGGACTGCTTCGCGCAGCAAACGGGTTCTTTTGAGATTCCGCAGCCGGTGCCGCATGTGGTCGCGCATCCCGAAAAAGATGACGGCAAGGCGGTCATATGCGAGGCCTGCGGGAAAATGAATTTCAATTCGCTGGACGAATTGAGCCGCGCTTCCGTCAACGGCTCCATTGATTTGCGCGTGATGGGCGATGCGCCGGCGATACCCGCCGTGGAGCGCAGCCTTGACCGTTCGGACGCGGGCGGTTACCCCTCCGGGAAGGCGAGCACGGCCCGCAGGGAGAAGCGCGGCGGCCCCGAATACGCCGCAATCATAGCCGAATGCGCCCGGAAAAAAAACCTGGAGCCGGAAATGATTGCCGGGCTGATAGAGGCGGAATCCGGATTTAACCCGAAGGCGGTATCGCCAGCGGGAGCGGCGGGGCTGATGCAGATAAGCCCGGCGGTCGCAGCATGGGCGGCGCGGCGGGCCGGAATCGGATTTTCTCCGGCGGATATAACAAAGCCGGAAATCAATATAAACCTGGGAACGGAGTATTTAAGCTATCTTCTGGAGAAGTTCTCAAGAGACGGCGCGCTGGCAGCCTACAAAACCGGGCAGGCATCGCTCTCGCGCCGTCCGTAGCGGGACTATTTCATTCTGTTGAATTTGATGAAGGCCGCAGCGCCCATCATTGCGCCCATTATCGCCAGCATGCCGCCCATGGGGCCGCCCAGCAGGCAGAAGGCCAGTATCGCGCCCGTGGCGCCCATCGTAACATCGCTTTTGGAAAGATGTATGCCCGTATCGTCCTGAGCAGGCGGCGGCGCGGGGGCCGGAGCGGGGGCGGGCGCCGGTTGCGGCGCAGGCTCAATCGCGGGAGGGGGCGCATAGGGCGCCGGCATTTTAGAAAGCTGGGCCATCGCCTGGCCTCCCACTGCGGCGGGTTTGCGGCGCATTTTCTCCGCCACACCGCTTTGCGCGGCATTGGCTGCGCCTGCCGATTTTGACCGGGGTTTTGCCGCGCCATCCAGCAACGTTGACTGTCCGCTGAAACTGCCGGGAAGAATTACCGCGCTGCGGAATTCGCCGTCAAACCGTTTGCGGGCGTTCATAACATCCTGCTCAAGCGGGCCGGCTTTGCATGCCGCCGGCGCGATGAGGACATATGCGGCCACAACAGTCATCAGCAATTTTCCCATTTTGGTTTCACTCTCCTGAAAAGCCGTTATAGGACTATTTTAACATAAACCCGGCGGCGCGGCGCGGGCCATTGGACCTATACAACTATATCAGTTTTGAAGCATGCCCGGCAAAGTTATAGGATTGGATTATGGATAAAAAATACTTCGCCGCCTCCTGGAGCGAGGGGCTTAAGGTGATGACGGTTCTGGTGTCCGCCCTTCTGCTGGGCATGGCGGGCTATACGGCGCAAAAAGGGTTTGAGTGGGCCTCGCTGACCGTGCGGGTTCCTTTCCTCATTCTTGGCGCGGTCTTATTTGCTGTCTATGCGTTGTGCTATGCCTTCGCGCCGCAGGGATACGAGATAGACGGGGCTTTCCTGACAATAAAAAGGCCGCTGCGGGAGATAAAGCTGCCGCTGTCCGGCATAACCGAAGCCGCCCCCATTGAAAGAGCGGCGCTAAGATGGTCCGTGAGGCTGTGGGGCGTAAGCGGGCTGTTCGGCTTTTACGGGCTGCACTGGAAGCCCGGCCTTGGGGTTTATCTGCTTTATGCGACCCGCTGCGATAATCTGGTGCTGCTGCGGGCGGACAAAACCTATGTGCTGAGCCCGGACGACGCCGCCGGTTTTCTGGAAACCGTCAATTCGCGCCGCGGCGGCGTATAACGCCCATCATCTCCCGGTGAATAAGTCCGTTGGAGCAGAGCGTCTGTTTCCCCCAGTCAAGCGGTTCCCCCCACTGCCTGCCGGAAAAATCCGTAACCTTTCCTCCGGCTTCTTCTATGATTATGCGCCCGGCGCAGACGTCCCAGGGATTTAGCAGCAGTTCCCAGTAGCCGTCCACCCTGCCGCAGGCGGTCCAGGCCATGTCCAGCGCGGCGGAGCCGGTGCGGCGCACATCATGGCAGATTTTCAGGAATTGGGTTATGAAGGCGCAGTATAACGCGCCGCGCTTTGCCCGGTCGTACGGAAATCCGGTGAATAAAAGCGAATCTTTCAGCTTGCCGGTTTTTGAGACGGATATTTTCTTGCCGTTGAGGAATGCGCCCCCGCCGCGCCGGGCGGTGAACATCTCGTCCCGGAACGGGTCGTATACCCCGCCGGCGAAAGGCTTGCCGTCCTCGGTCAGCCCTATGGAAACGCAGGATGCCGGAAATCCGTGCGCGTAATTGGTGGTTCCGTCCAGCGGGTCTATAATCCACAGCCGCCGCGCGCCGGAGAGTTTGCGGAAATCCTCCTCGGCCAGAAAATCGTCCTGCGGGAAATTGCGGCGCAGTTCGCGCAGTATAAGCCGCTGCGACTGCAAATCCGCCTTGGTAAGCAGATTCGCCCTGCTTTTAAGCGAATACCCGACTTTGCCGAAATGCTTTTTGAGAATTTCCCCCGCCCCCAGAAGGCAGCGGCGTATGATTTTCATTTCCATAATTCGTGCGCCTGCCTTGCGCACCAGAGCGCGGTGTCCTGCGGCCCGTAAACGCGCAGAGGGCAGCCAATCATGCCAAACACCGCCGCGCGGAAAAAATCGTTTTTCATCATGGAGCCGTCATAGGTTACGGCAACCGGCGGCTTCAGTTTCAGCCCGCGCGCGGCGGCCTGCGCCTGAAGACCCAGCTTCACCGCGCCCAGCATGACGGCAGCGAGGGCGGCCCGGTCGCCGGCCCCGGCTTTGGCGAGAACCGATTTCGCGCCGGAGGCAACAGCCGCGACATTCTCCCGCCGGAACGGCGGCATCCTGCCGGTTTTTATAATTTTATAGACTTTCGCCGCGTGATAGGCGGAGCCTTCATCGCCCAATTCCGGTCCCAGCCCGCCGGTTTTGACAAACCGTTTCCCGTCGGTCCCAAATACCACCGACCCCGTCCCCGCCAGAACCGCGATACCCGGCCTGCCGCCCAGCGCGGCGCGCAGCGACGCTTCCATATCGGGCAAAACCTCCACATGGGCGAGCCGGCCTTTCAGCGCGGAGCGCAAAAAACCGCGTTTCCATCTGTAAGTCCAAGCCCGCGTCGTGGCAATGACACAGGAGGCGGAACGCGGCACATTGAAGCTGTCCAGCGCTTCCGTTATCAGTCCCGGAAACCGCTTTATCAGCGGCGAGGGCCGCCGTTCCGAAAACACCGTTTTCAGCCGCGCGTCCAACCCCCGGAAGCGGACCCAGGTCCCCCCCCTGTCAATTCCGATATAAACCGCTTGGCTCATCTATGCTGATATCCGCTCAAGATTTTTCTGTGGGGAATTCCACCGGCTGGAGTTTTTCCAGAGTTTGGTCTATGTGAAGCATGGAATAGCAGTCGTCTTCATTATAGTCCAGCGCTTTTTTGATGGCTTGCTCATCGCCGGCCAGCCAGTCCCAGTAGCATACCATCGCGTCCATCGCGCCCACATCGCTCTGCCGCCATTTGAAACCAAAAGCCGGGGCCACCGCCTTGAGCGAAAAACTCGGCGCAGGGATGTAGAAGGCTTTTTTCACCGCTTCCTTGAGGTCCACGCAGGCGGAAATAAGCGTATTGATTGTGCCGGCTATCGCCGGATACTTGGCGGCGATGGCGCGCATCTGGTTTACTTCGTATTCGGTCCAGTGGTATAGCGCGGCCTGATTCGCGTCGCCCACATAGGCGGCGAAATCCTTGAAAATCTTTTCTTCCTCTTCCGCGCCTTTGGCGGTGAATGCCACGTATTTTGCGGCTTCCTTGTCCCAAATGCCGATGAGATAGACATGCGGCGGGTACCTGGAGGAAAGGCTGTCCGACGTTTCAAAATCAAAATACAGGTTGCGCGCGCCACGCCTCGGCGGAAATGCCTGACGGTTTTTCAGCACCGGTTTGTTATGGAGGTATGCCAGCGCATTGCCATAGACGCCAACGGCATCGCCGCCGACAGCCTCTTTAAGCTTTGCCAGACCGGCAGTGGCGGCGTCGTCCGTGGTTTTGATGCCTGCGCGGCGCAATTTGTCGCGCACATCCCATTTATAGCCGGCCAGCAGGGTAAGCTCTTTACGCTCAAATGCCAGCTTGTTGCCGTATTGCCGCCAGGGCGAAAGAGCGGCAAGCGGGGGGCGGCCAAGCTCCGGCTCCAGTGTTCCGGCTTTGATGTCGCGCCAGCGCTCAAGTTCGGCGTCCAGCCTGTGCGCCCATTCCGTCCGCTCAATAACCCTGTCGCCGGATTTCAGGTGGATTGTCGCCGACGACGGGGCAAAGCCCTGCATGTCCGACAAAATCTCGTTCAGAAACATCGCCTGAAGCGCGTAATGCTCTTTTATTTCCAAAGCCTGCTTCAGCTGCGTGATTTCGTAATGATACTGGCCGAAAACCGAGTTTCCCCCCTCTTTTTTAACCAGAACCGTCCTGCCAAACATCGCTTTTTTATGATTCCACAAAAACGCCTGCGAGATGACCGGCGCGCCCGCCGCCATGGCTTCCAGAGTGACGCGGAAACTGTCTTCCGGCGCGGGGCGGTAGGCCGATACGACGCTAGGGTAAAGCGACATCAGCCACTGGTCCGCGGCGCTGCGGCTTTGGCGGAAGCGGAGCTTGTCGTAACGGTTGGTTTCGTCTTTCAGTTCCTGGCGGGGGGCGTGATAGTCGCACCAGAGCGAAAAAGGGCTTTCAAGAAGCGTATACAGCCGCGATGCGCCGAAATCCGATGCGGGGTCCGGCATTCTGCCGCCGGAAAGCTCTTCATAGAGTGTCATTGACTGTAGCTAAAGGTTATGATACCATAATTGAAAGTATGCTTCCTTTGTTTTCCCTCAAATATGGCAAAACAACCTGCTCCGCGCTTTAATCTGGCCTCAATACTGTCGCCGGAACGGATTTTGATACTGGAATCCGGCCTTTCAAAGAACACCGTCATAGAACGGCTGTCCCCGCTTGTCGCCGCGCAGCTGCCGGACATCTCGCCGGAACAACTGCTTGGGAAAATCATGCAGCGCGAGGCCGGCATAAGCACCACACTGGACACCGGTCTGTGCATCCCCCATGCCCGGCTGGAGATTGCCAGGGATTTCCTGGGCGCGCTGGCGCTTATTCCCGGCGGCATTGCCGAGCCGGTGCACGGCGGCGTAACCATCAAGGCGGTGTTCCTGTTCGTCTCGCCGTCGGATGGGGCGTTCTTCCAGAAGCATTTGCGGCTGCTGGCGGCATTATCCTCTGCTTTCCAGCCGGTTTTCATAGATAAAATATCCTCCCTGTCCTCCCCGGAAGAGATTTTCGCGGCAGTAAGCGCAAAATGAGCAATTCATACCAACCGGGCGGCTCCATGCGCGTCCGCCAGACGCTGGTGCTTACCACCGCGATGCTCACCTTTATTCCATTCTGGAAAGCGGCGGCTGTGGTGCTGTGCGATTTCGGCTCCAGCGCGTTTTACGCCGGCGGCATAGCGTGGCAGGCTTTCGGGCCGGCTTTCCCGTGGTATGTGATGGCGGTGATGCTGTTTTCCGGCGCGATGCTGGCGGTGTATCTGGAATCGTGCGCGATGTTCGTGCGCGGCGGGGTTTACAAGGTGGTCAAGGCCGGGCTGGGCGACACATTGGCGAAGGTTTCCGTCTCGGCCATCATGTTTGATTACTGCCTTACCGGGCCGATAAGCGGCGTCTCCGCGGGGCATTATCTGGCGGGGCTGCTGAATTCGCTTCTGCCGTACGCGGATATAAGCTGGACTTTCTCGCCCAACAAATTCGCGGTGTTTTTCGCGCTGGCGGTTACCGCTTTTTTCTGGCGGCAGAACATACGCGGGGTGCATGAATCCAGCGAAATAAGCGTGGGCATTGTGGCCTATACCACCGTCATATCCACGGTGCTGCTGGGCTGGGCGGCGTATGCGGTGGCCTCCTCGCCGGTTAAAATGCCGACGTTTGAACTGGCTTTCACCAAAGAATCTCTGGGCTGGGCGTCGGTTGACTGGCTGAAGGCGTTCGGGTTCGCGGGCGTAATCATGGCTTTCGGCCATTCGGTGCTGGCGCTAAGCGGGCTGGAGACAATGGCGCAGGTCTACCGCGAGATGGAATCGCCCAAGATGAAAAATCTCAAAAAGACGGCGGTTTCGGTGTTTGCCTACGCGCTGATTTTCACGGGCGTGCTTACTTTCCTGTGCGCGCTGCTGATACCGCCGGCCTCAATAGCGCAGTATGCGGACAATATGCTCTCCGGCCTTGCGATGTCGCTGCCGGGGCCGATGTGGTCGCGGCTGCTGATGCAGGCGCTTGTGGTGGCGGGCGGGGTGGTGATGCTCTCCGGCGCGGTCAACACCGCCATAATCGGCGCAAACGGGGTGCTGGGCCGCGTCGCCGAAGACGGCGTGCTGGACGACTGGTTCCGCAGGCTCCATCCCAGATACGGCACCACCGGCAGGATAATAAACCTCATCGCGCTGATACAGGTGGTCATAATACTGCTCTGCCGCGGCGACGTTTACCTGCTGGGCGAGGCTTACGCATTTGGCGTGATGTGGAGTTTTGTTTTCATGACGCTTTCAGTGCTGGTGCTGCGCTTCAAAGACGCCTCCGCGCGGGAGTGGATGGTGCCGCTGAATCTGTCCGCCGGACGCTGGAAGCTGCCACTGGGCGTGGCGGCAATCCTTGTCGTGCTAGTTTCGGTGGCGGCGATGAATCTTGTCACCAAGAAGGCGGCCACGGTGTCCGGGGTGGCGTTCACGGCGGTGTTTTACGCGCTGTTCCAGTTCTCTCACAGGCGGGCGCGCGGCCCGGAGGCGGCGGACCAGCCGCACGAGGAGAAAATCAACATCTCCAAAGTCTCCGACATAAGCCGCGAGCTTGAAAAATCCGGCAAGGCGTCCAGAATTCTGGTTGCCGCGCGCAATCCTGAAAATTTGTATCATCTGCAAAAGACGCTTGAGACGGCAGACCGCGACAATACCGACATAGTGGTGCTGACCTCAAGGGTTGCGCGCGGGCTGCAGCTGGGGCCGGAGGAAGCCTCCCCCGGCGCGGAGGAGACGGAGCTTTTCACCCGCGTCATCCTGCTGGCCGAGAAATACGGACGGACCGTCATCCCGCTGTTTGTGCTGTCAAACGATTCGTTTTACGCCATGGCGCAGGTGGCCTGCGCCATGAAGGCGGACCAGATAGTGATGGGCGTCTCCGGCGCGCACGGCGCGGATTCGCAGCTGGAGCGGCTGGTAATGGCCTGGGGCGCGGTCCGAAGCGACGCGCCGGAAAAGCCGGTTCTGGCAAGGGTGATATGGCAGGGGCGCGAACTGTCGTTTGAACTTACATAAACCAACCCGCCGCAGGACGCCGGCGGGTTCCGGGAGGGTGCATGGCGGTAAAACGTGTCTGCAAATACGGCGAAGATATTCTGCGCAAAAAGCTCCCCCCCTGCGTCTACGGGGAAATTAAAAAGGACCTCCCCTCTATTTTAAGGGATATGTGGGACACCTGCGAGGCCGTGCGCGGACAGGGCCTTGCCGCCAATCAAATCGGCCTGCCGCTGCGGCTGGCGGTGATAGCCGTTCCCGCTCCCGACAAGAAAAGCGCCGTGAAGCTGGTCATAATCAATCCCGAAATCGTGGAAAGCGGCGGCAGGATGATGGAGGAGGAAGGCTGCCTCTCCCTGCCCGGGCTGTTTGCCAGGGTGCCGCGCAGCGAGGCAGTGCGCGTGCGCGCCCTCAACGAAAAAGGCGCGGAGGTTGAAATCGCCGCGCGCGGCCTGGCGGCCAAGGCCCTTCAGCACGAGATAGACCATCTTGACGGCAAGCTCTTCATAGACAGGCTTTCCGGCATAGCCAAAATAAAGGCCAAGTCCGAAATAAAATCCAGACGCGCGAAATGGGAACAGACCGACGAAGCCGCCGGCAAATTCTACCGCCCGGACGATGAATAGCCAGGAGGTCAGGTGAGGGCTGAAATCGGGGAGTTCCTCTCGTGGCTTGACCCCGGCGATGCCGGCTTTTGGCGGTTTGACTGGAATTTGCCGCGTGTACTGGTTTTTCTAAGCTTGGCCGGCGGTTTGTTTTTCAGCCGCGGCGTTTTTCGCGGCTGGCTTTGGTTCATGGACGGGACGAATCTGCTTATCCACGAGGCCGGCCACCCGATACTGGGGATTTTCGGAAGCGATTTCCTTCAATTTGCCGGCGGCACCATTTTTGAGTTGGCGTTTCCTCTCATATTCTTCTTCGCCGGATTGCGGCAGGGGCAAAGGGTCGCGTCGGACTTTTGTCTGTTCTGGGAAGGAACGGCGCTGCTGCATGTCGGCTGGTATATCGCGGACGCGCGCGCGATGGAACTGCCCCTTGTCGGCGGCGGCGAGCATGACTGGAATTATATGCTGGGGAGACTCGGCATTCTGAAACATGACATCCTGCTAGGCGGAATCGCCGATTTCGCCGGCTGCGCGTTTATCGCGCTCGCCGCCTGCGGCCTCTACGCCCATCTGACCGGAAAAAATAATGTGGAATTGACGATGAGTTGACGCGGACGGTTTCAAGCCATGTAATTTCGCAGGGGGATTGGATGAATTTGACAAATAACAGCGGATTGCGGTATGCCATAATCGTTGTTGCGGTTACTTCGGCGGCTTGTCTGTCTTGGTATTTATTTGCAGGAAGAAAAAATGCGGCTGGCGCGTCGCGCTGGCAAAACTCAGATATTGCAGAATTTTCCAAAAAAGGAGAAGCCGCCACCCTGCATAGAACGGCGTTGTCGGAACTAAGGGCCGGACAATGGGACAAAAGCATTGAACATTACTCGCGCGCTATTTCTTTGTACTCCAAAAACGAGGCATACTATTTCAACAGGGGACTTGCGTACCTGAACAAATCGCAATATCAAAACGCGATTGCGGATTTTTCAAAATCCATAGAGTTAAACCCTGCCCAATATACCGGCTACCTTGCGCGCGGGCGGGCATATAGTTACAACCGCAATGCCATCGCCGCTCAGGCGGACTATGCGATGGCGCAGGAATTAAAGTCGCGCCTCCCCCAGTCTTCCAAACCGTCGCCGGCTGAACAGCAGGCCGTGCCGGATTACAATTGGGGTTCAAAAGCGTTAAAAACCGGTGAAGGGGTTGTGGTGGAAATTTCACCGGATGTCAGGTGGCTGCCTGATACTTCATTGCCGGAGCGTGCCAGGGAAAAATCTGTTATCGCGTATAATAATTTTCGCTATTTCGCCTTACAGGGCGTTTTTGTGCGCTATGATATGAAAAAGGCGGAATATGATTTTTACAGAGTAAAACCTCTCTCGGGCTCGACGATATACGGCTTTGGCGATATCGCGCCATATAATGGCAACGTGCTTGCAGGTGTTATGGGGATGCCTCTGCTTGTGTTTGACGTTGAAAAAACCAAGTTCACCGGCCATCTGTTCGAAGGCCGGAAAAATCTGGTTTCTTTTATCACAGACCCGTATACTGGCGATATATGGCTGCCCACCTATGGGCATGTGGATTGTTTCCACGCCGCTGAAAAAGTGTGGACAAATTATGACGACGCCATTTCCAACACGCTGGGTGTTCGCGCAATGAGCGGTGCTGAAATTGTTGCTGCAGACGAAAAATATATATGGATGGCGGGAAGCTATAGAAACAACTCCACCCTGATTGCGTTTGACAAGCAAAAACGGCAGTGGAAGTCTTTTGCGCATCAACTATTAAATCCAATAGGTAATTTGGATGGCCAGTTTTCGTTTAATCTGATTGCATCTTCTGATAAACATATTTTCATTGAAGGCATATGGCATCATGCCGGAGATGTTTTTCTGTTTATAGCGGATAAAACCGGAGGCAACTGGCGCACATACCATGCAGACACGTTGAGTACAGGAATGGAAATTGTGCTTGCGGAATTGCCGCAGTTAAGCTGGGGCAGGTCCGGTTTTTATGACGTGTTTTGGAATACCGGTGATTCTTCAGATGAAAGCGCCGCATTCCCTCAAGCAGTGGAAATATCGCGCGTCAGATTTCAGCAGGCGGTTAAGCAGCGGAGATTGGCGGGAGAGAGATATTACGGTTTTGCCAATGGCTATTTGAAAGACGGAGAATTAATGGAAAGAGACGGGCCAGAACAGCAATATGAGACAAAGGCAACCATAAATCTGCCGGAGGTCAGTTATAAGCGGGTTATAGCGCAGGCGGGCGATAACCGCATACTTGTGGAGACCAACAATGGCGTGGCTGTTTTTGATTGCAGCGCCAACGAGCTTAAACACTTCAAGCCATTTGTTAAGTTGACCGAAGGG
This sequence comes from Elusimicrobiales bacterium, assembly GCA_041651175.1. Classification (NCBI taxonomy): domain Bacteria; kingdom Pseudomonadati; phylum Elusimicrobiota; class Elusimicrobia; order Elusimicrobiales; species Elusimicrobiales bacterium. Next base: position 36,502 of record JBAZJT010000007.1, read on the forward strand.
GCGAAAATACTGCCGGCTGGCGGCGACGGCAAATTCAGAGTTTGCGAGCAATCGTGGGATTATGAGGAGGATTTCGCCTCGGAAACCGATTGGCGTCCGCGTCAGTTTGATTTACAGACAATGACGTCCGACTTGGGCGAAAAAGCCGACGGCGTCTGCCCGGGAACTGCAATTACCAGCGCGTCAATATCCTGCTCCGGCAAACCCGTTTCACTGGGATGGGACGGCATCACAATAGGCAACAGTAATTAAATTATAGAACCAGTTCATTGGCGGCAGGGTTGCGCAGGCCGTCTTCTTCGGGGGTGAGGTGTTTGCGCATGCCGTAAAAACCTATGGCGGCGCAGAAGGCTATCAGCGCGATTAGCATCCACGGGCCCTGCCGCCATATCGGGGCAAGCTGCTCCATGTTTGCGCCGCCCAGAAAAATCCCGAAAGCCGCGCCGAGCTGCTGCGCCAGCCCCTGAATGCCCAGATAACGCCCCCGCTTCTCCGCCGGGGCGATGTTGGAGCCAAGCGTCTGCAGCCCCGGCGCGATAAAAAGCTCGCCCAGCGACAGGATGAACACCCCCGCCGCCGTCCATAAAAACACGGACGAGAATCCGACTGTTGCGTATCCCGCCATGTACAACAGCGACCCTACCGCCATAGCCGACGAAATCCGCGTTCTTGCCGCCAGCTTTGCGGCGGCCTGCTGCAAAAACACCACAGCGAAACCGTTTATTGAAAAAAACAAGCCGATGCTGTGCTGCGGGTAACCCAGATACCTGGCGCAGAAAAGCGAAAGCCCCACCACAAGCTGGCTCATCGCCGTGCAGATTATAAATCCGACGACGCACAGCCTGGCAAGCCGGGCGTCGCGCAGTTCCAGCAGCATTTCGCCGAAATGGGCGCGCTTGGCGGCGGTTCCGGGAAGCGATTCGGGCACGGTGAAAAACATTATGGCCGTTCCGATGCCGTATACCGCCGACGTAACGGCAAACATCAGCGGATATGCCTTCGGGGAGGCAAAGCCCCCCAGCATCGGCCCCAGCGCCCAACCGAGGTTTGTGCCTATGCGCAGCAGCCCGAAAAATTCGAGACGGCGGCGCGGGTCGAAATTGTCGGCCACCCAGGCCTGCGCGGCGGGCGCGTAGCCGGCCATCATAAAAGAACCGCAAACATGCAGCAGCACAAGCCAGACGTAGTGGATGTTGAAATAAATCCCCGCCGCCATCAGCGCGAAAATAATCCCCCGCGCCGCCAGTGAAAACAGCATCACCCTGCGCCGGCCCAGCGCGTCCGACACCTCGCCGCCGACGCCCATCCCCGCCGAGGAAATGAAAATGGAAAACGCCAGGAAAGCGCCGGTTACGCTCATCGGCACGTTGCGCTCCACGCTTAGATAAATGGAAAAAAACGGGACGGAAAGCGAGTACCCCGTCGTCAGCAGCGCGTTGCACGACGAGAGAATCCAGATGCCGGATGGAATGCGAGCGCGTTCAGACATGGTGGAATCCGCAGCGGACGCGCCGCCGTCAGACGGTGCCGAACATTCTGTCGCCCGCGTCGCCCAGACCGGGGATGATGTAGCCCTTTTCGTTGAGCTGCTCGTCCAGCGCGGCGGCGTATATCGGCACTTCGGGATGGAACTGGTGCACGCGCCGCGCGCCCTGCCGGGCGGCGATGATGCAAGCGAAGGCTATATGCTTTGCGCCGCGCGCCTTCAGGATGTGCAGCGCCTCCACGGCGGAGCCGCCCGTTGCCAGCATCGGGTCGCAGAGCAGCACGAAGTCATTGCTTATGTCTTTCGGAAAACGGGCGTAATAGCGCACCGGCTCCAGAGTGTCCTCGTTGCGGTAAATGCCGATATGCGCGAACCGCGCGTTAGGCTCCACGCGCATTATCGCCTCGGACATGGCAAGCCCGGCGCGCAGTATTGAAACCACGGTAAGCTCCTGCGCCAGCCTGACGGCGGCGCAGTCTCCCAGCGGGGTTTTGACCGTGTCGGCGCAGGTTTTGGCAGAGCCCAGCGCATCGTATGTGAGGAAAACGGCTATTTCGCCGGCGATGCGGCGGAAATCCGCGGAAATCGTCCGCTTATCGCGCAGGCGGGCGACCTTGTCCTGCACCAGCGGATGCTTTGAGACAAACAGGTTTGTGGTCATCGTATCAGCTCCCTGATAAGCAGTCCCGGACGCGGCCTTCTATCGGAAATATCCACCGCGCCTGCAAATTCGGCCTTCCCTTCCGCCAGCCGTTTCGCATCGCTTGCGCGCAGCACGGCTATGGTTTCGCCGCGGGACACGGCGTCGCCGGCTTTCTTCTCCAGCCAGATGCCGGCGCCGTAATCCAGCCGGTCTTCCATGGCATTGCGCCCCGCGCCGAGCTTCACGCAAGCCTGCCCGGTCTTTCTTGCGTCCAGCGCGCGGATATAGCCGCCAGCCGGGGCTTTTACTACCGCCGACAGTTTGGCCCTGGGCAGCTTTGCGGGGTTATCCACTACAGAGACGTCTCCGCCCTGCCATTTCACAAGCTGGCGCAGTTTCTCCAGCGCCGCGCCGGAAGAAACGGCATTTTCAAGCAGCCTGCGCGCGGCGGCGGGCGATTTCGCCTTGCCGCCCATCACCGCCATCCAGGAGCCAAGCCCGTACATCAGCTCCGCGTAATCCGGCGCGATATTCTCGCCTCTCAAAATCCGTATAGCCTGCTCCATCTCGTTGCTGTTGCCGCATACCCGGCCAAGCGGCTGGTTCATGTCGGTAAGCAGAGCCACGCACTTCATGCCCAGCAGTTCCGCCGTGCTCACAAGCGACATGGCCAGTTGTTTCGCCTCGCCGTAATCCCGCATGAAAGCGCCGGAGCCGAACTTGACATCCATCACCAGCGCGTCTATCCCTTCGGCGTATTTTTTGGAAAGAATGCTGGCCACTATAAGCGGGCGGGATTCCACGGTTCCCGTCGCGTCGCGCAGGGCGTAGAGTTTTTTGTCCGCGGGCGCAAGCTCTCCGGTCTGGCCCAGCATGCACACGCCGATGGCGCGCATCTGCCGCAGCGCCTCGCCCATGGAAAGCCGCACCCGCAGCCCTTTGATTGATTCCAGCTTGTCCAGAGTGCCGCCGGTATGTCCCAGCCCCCTGCCCGACATCATCGGCACCGGCAGGCCTATGCTGGCCGCCAGCGGCGCAAGCGCGAGCGACACTCCGTCACCCACCCCGCCGGTGGAATGCTTGTCAACCTTGGGCCCGCCCGCCGCGCCGAAATCCAGTCTTTTGCCGGAACTGGCCATCGCTCTGGTGAAAGCGGCGGTCTCGCTGTCGTCCAGCGGGTTGAAAAAAGCCGCCATTAAAAAGGCCGACAGTTGATAATCCGGGACGCCGCCCCCCGCCGCGCCTTTCGCTATGAAATCAAACTCCTCCGGCGTCATTTTCCCGCCGGAGCGCTTTTTTATTATCAGTTCCTGCATTCTCATCGCATTATTGATGGCTGCATAAATAAAAGCCTATGCGAAGGCCCGAATTCAGGCCGCGCGCCAGGCGCGGCTGCGCCGCTGTGCTGTCCGCACTGCAAACAGCCGCAACGACGCGCGCGGCCTGAAGGCGGGCCTCCCCGAAGGGGCCGAGCCGCTTTCGGGCTGCAACCGCGTCGCCAAAGGCCGGACATACGGACAGTATGTCCAGCCTTTGGCTTCTTGTTTCGCTGCGAAATCGGCTCAGTCGCATAGGCTTTTATTTATGCGACATCAATAGGGGCAGTTGCAGAATTTCGCGCAGCAGTTTGCGGAAATTGTCGGCCACCTTGCGGCCTTCTTCAAGTACTTCCTGATGGCTTAGCGGCCGTTCCGCTATCCCGCTGGCAAGGTTTGTGACCCAGCTCAGCCCCAGCACCCGCATTCCAAGCTGCCGCGCCGCTATCACCTCCGGCACGGTTGACATGCCCACCACATCCGCGCCCAATATGCCGTAGGCGCGCACCTCGGCGGGGGTTTCATAGGAGGGGCCGGGGGAGGCGATATAAACCCCCTCGCTGGCGTGTATGCCCAGGTTTTTGCAAAGCGCGAGGGTCTCGCGCCGCAGTTCCGGGTCGTAGGCGGCGCTCATGTCGGTGAACATGGGGCCGAAACGTTTGTCATAGACGCCGCGCAACGGGTTTGCGCCCATCAGATTGATATGGTCGCTAAGCACCACCAGCGAGCCGGGCGGCGCCGTTTTTCTTAAAGAGCCCACCGCCGCAGTCGCGATAAGCGTTTTCACCCCCAACTCGCCAAGAACGCGCACGACCAGCGCTATATCGCCAAGCTCGTGGCCTTCGTAGTAATGAAATCGTCCCTGCATGACAGCCACGCCCAGCCCGTTGTATTTTCCGAAAAGCAGATTCCCCGCATGGCCGGACACCGACGATTTCGGGAAGCCGTCTATGCTGTCGTAGGGAATGCTGATTTTGTCTTCAAGCGGGGGCACGCAGTCGGAGAGGCCGCTGCCCATTATCGCGGCAATCTGCGGCCTGAAGTTTCCAAGTTTCGATTTAAGCCAGCCGGAAATTCTGTCCGCCCGGCAAATATGTTCTCGGCAGTCGGTCATGGATATAAACTAACAAATAGTTTGCGGCGGCACAACAACCGGCGCTGCTGCTACCTGTTGGCGCGCAGCATGCGCGCCGCGAAGGACTTGGCCGCCGCGGCGGCCGAGTTTTTCGGATTTATGGACAGGGTCACATCAAAATCAGCCAGCGCCCTCTCATGCAGGCCCATGTTGCCATAAGCGATGCCGCGGTTGAAGTGCGACTCCGCGTCATTCGGATTAAGCCGCAGCGCCTCGGTTAAATCCGACACGGCGTCGCCGAATTGTTTTGACAGTATGCGGGCGTATCCCCTGACCGCATACTCGCGCGCGCCCGGCGTCGCATCGGTTTCCGCGACATGCCCGGAATTGCGCGCGCTGCGGCGCGCGGACTCTATCCGCGCCCGCAATTCAGAAAGTCCAGGAGAAGGGGCCAGTTCCAGGGCCTTGTCCGCGTCCGCCAGGGCCTGGTCAAAAAGCCCTTTTTCGGCGCAGATTTCGCTGCGCAACTGATAGGGAACGCTCCAGTCCGGGCTGATTTCCGCCGCGCGGGTTATATCGGCCATTGCCGCGGCGTATTGTTTCAGCGCGTAGTAGCGCAATCTGGCCCTGTTTACATAATTCTGCGCAAATCCGGGGGCCAGGCAGGCGGCCATATTGTAATCGGATTCGGCCTGTGCATAAAGCCCGATCTTGCTGTACGCCGCGCCGCGCGCGCCATATCCCGCGCCATAGGACGGGTCTATGGAAAGCGCGGCGTTGATATCCGCAATGGATTCGGCATATTTTCCCTGCAGGAAGTATGCCACGCTCCTGTGGGCGAATGCGTCAGTCAAAACCGTAATGTCCGATTTCCAGTTGTCGTACCGGCGGTATTTGCTGATGGTATCGCTGCAAAGGAGCACGGAATCTCCCCATAATTTCACTCTTTCCACGGAGATACACGACAGCGCCAGCAGCAGCGCGGACGCGCAAGCCGCAGCCGTGATTTTGAATTTTGCAAAAGCCATATCAAACACTGTGCCAAGAGCCAGAAACACTCCCGCCGCGGGAATATATGTGTAGCGGTCTGCCGGCAATATCTGAAAAGGCAGCACGGCAAGCAGCATCAGCCCGAAAAATGCCACGCCGGTGCAGCAGTTCCTGCAATACCTGGCAAGAAGCGCCAGCAGCGCCGCAAAAGCCGCCGCCGGCAGATATTTAAGCAAGAAATTGCCTGATGGCTGCAGGTGCGGATAAAGCGGGCAAAGTTTTGCGGGGAACAACACTTTGCACAGGTAGAACCACTCCCCGTATCCGCATAGCGCCAATTTGTCCGCGAGGGAAATTCTCCCGCCCACGCCGGACGGGGACAAATAGAATTTCCCGACGGTAAAAGACAGCGCCAATACCGCGGACGAGGCAATGATGAAGGGGATTTTCTCGGCGGCAATGCCAAATAGCGTTTCACGCCCGCCCTGTTGCGCAGGAACAACGGCGGTTTGCGGGAGGACCTGCCCCTCGTCTGCGGCGGACCGGGGCGGACGGGCCGCAAGCCTGAGACTTCGGAGCATCCGTGACAAAAACGGCGCCTGCGGCTGAATGCGGAGATTTTGAGCAGGCTCCATGTGTATGCGGTTGAAATGCCAGTCCAGCAGCACAAGAACCGCTACGCCCAGCGCTACTGTCGGCTTGGACAGCATGGCCGCGATTAACAGCGCGCAGGATAATGCTAAATTCCGCCAGTCCCGGGATTTGACGTATCTGATATACGCCAGCAGCATTGCCAGCAGGAAAAAGCAGGAAAGAAGGTCTTTTCTGCCGGATATCCATGCGACGGGTTCGGCGCGCAGCGGATGAACCGCGAAAAGCAGCGACGCGAGCAAAGCTCCCGGGATGCCAGCTCCCAATGCAGCTGCCAGATAGTAAAACAAAATGCAGTTTGCCGCATGAAGCGCTATGTTGCCCGCATGAAACGCCGCCGCATCAGAGCCGAATAACAGCCATTCCAGCCTGTATGAGAAAATTGTCAGCGGATGGTAATAGCCCATCGTGGAAGTGGTGAAAATACCCTTCCCGTTGCCGATAACCATGGAGTTGGCGGTAATATAATTGTAATCATCGCCGTTGAGAAAACCGCCTTTCAGCGAGGGCCAGAATAACGCTGCGGCAACCGCCGCGGCCAGAAACGGCGCAACTCGTCTTGCCAAAACATCGCGGTTTAGCCGGCGGCTGGCGGGGCGTTCCTGCGCGGAATTTCCACCGCCTGCCGGACGCGCATGCGCGTCAAGCTCCGCGCCGAACCGTCCGCGCCAGCCGCCGCTGGTCTCGTCGTCGGCTCCGAAAACCGGAACACTGTCTTTTCGCTTCATAAATCCTTTGCGGGAAAGAATCCATTGTATCAAAGTCAGCCGGTGCCTGAGCGGAAAGCGTCTTTTATATGCGCTGGCTTTTCGCCTGCGATTATGGCAATCACGTCGAAACGGGCCTGGGAAAACCGGCTTTCCCCGCCCAGCGCGGCGCGGATTTTACCCGCCGCGCGGACGAAAACGCCGCCTTCGCTTTCCCCGCCGGAAAACGCCGCCGCGATTGCCGGCTTTGACTTTATATATGCCTGCGCGCAGTTTATTATTTTTTTCCGTTTGGATTTTGTTACAGCCGCCGCCGGCCCGCCGAAAGCCGCGTAAGAGCGGGTTTTCACCTCGGCGAATACCAGGGTTTGTCCGTCGGCGGCGATTATGTCTATTTCGCCAAGCGGGCAGCGCCAGCCGCGCGCCAGGATTTTCATGCCAAGCGAGCGCAGAAAGCGCGCGGCCTCGTCCTCTCCGCGCGCGCCGAGATTTTCAGGCATAAAAGGGGAGCTTGTCCGGCAGGAAGGTGCGCCGGTGTTCCGGGCAGGGGCCCAGCTTTTCAATGGCGGCGATATGCTCCGCCGTGCCGTAGCCTTTGTGTTTGGCAAAGCCGTAGCCGGGGTATTTGGCGTCAAGCCCGCAGAGCAGCCTGTCCCGCGTAACCTTGGCGATAATGCTGGCCGCCGCCACCGCAAGCGACTTGCCGTCGCCCTTTATCACCGGCGTCTGCGGCAGCTCCAGCCCGGGTATGGCATTGTTTCCGTCAACCAGCGCGAATGCGCCGGGCGGCGGGCACAGCTGCGCGACCGCGGCGCGCATCGCCGCGAATGTGGCCTGGAGAATATTTATGCGGTCAATCTCCTCCGGCCCGCAAAAGCCCAGCCCGCAGGCCGCGCCGGAGGTTTTCAGCAAATCAAAAAGCTCTTCCCGCTTTTTGGGGGAGAGCTTTTTGCTGTCGTTGACTTCGCCTAAAACCGGATACAGCTCCGGCGCGATTATGCACGCGCAGGCCACCACCGGCCCCGCCAGCGGCCCGCGCCCCGCCTCGTCTATGCCGACGAGGACGGCCGCGCGGCGCTGCCGCGCTGCGGTCTCGTCAAAAACCGCGAGGCGGGAAATCACACCGCGGGCTACTGCTGCGCGGGCTGGCTCTGCGCGGGGGCCGCCGTTGCGGCGGCTTCCGGCTGGGCAGTCGCCTGCGCGGTTTCAGCCTTGGGCTGCGCGGGCGCGGCCTTCTCCTGCTCGGCGGAGACGCGCTCGGCCAGGCGGGCAGCCTTTCCGGCCAGCTCGCGCAGGAAGAACAGCTTGGCGCGCCGCACCTTGCCCTGCTTGAGAACCTCTATCTTCTCCACGCGGGGCGAATGAAGCGGGAATATCCGCTCTATCCCCACGCCGAAGGAGGTCTTGCGGACGGTGAAAGTCTCGGATATTCCGCTGCCCCTGCGCGCGATGACAACGCCGTCAAAGCACTGTATCCGCTCGCTGTCGCCTTCCACGACTTTGTTGTGGACGCGCACAGTGTCTCCGGGCCGGAACTCCGGCAAACCGGTTTTAAGGCCTTCCTGCTTGATTTCCATACAAGTCATTCCTCCGTGTCAAATTCCCGCCAGGTCCGGCCTGAGCCGCCGGGTAATCTCGGCGGACTGCCGCCTGCGCCAGTTTTCTATGCCGGCGTGGTTTCCGCTCATCAGCTCCGGCGGAGCCTTCTTCCCGCGCCACACCGCCGGCCTGGTGTAATGCGGCGCCTCCAGCTTCCCGTCCGAAAACGATTCTATCAGCGGCGCCTCCTCTTTTTTGAAGACGCCCGGCAGCAGCCTGGTTACGCAGTCTATCACCGCCACCGCCGCCGGCTCGCCGCCGGTAAGCACGAAATCGCCCAGCGAAATCTGCCCGTCGCAGCCGTCTATGAAGCGCTGGTCCACGCCCTCGTAATGGCCGCAGACAAGCACCAGATTTTTCCTGCGCGCCAGCGCGGCGGCCTTTTGCTGGGTGAACTTTTCGCCCTGCGGGCCGAGAAACACCACCGCCGCGCCGCGGCGCTTTACGCTTTTTACGGCCTGGTAAAGCGGCTCCGCCATCATCACCATGCCGGCGCCGCCGCCGTAGGGCCTGTCATCCACCGTCTTGTGCCTGTCCGCGGTGAAGTCGCGCGGGCTGGCGAAACCCAGCTTCAGAATGCCCTTTTCCCGCGCGCGCCCGACTATACTTTTGGACAGCGGGAAATCCACCAGTTCGGGGAACAGCGTAACAACGTCTATGCGCATCTAGTCTATGTCCAGAAACGCCTTTTTCCCCGCCCGCTCCGCCCCGGCGGACAGCACGGCCCGGACGGCCTTTATGACCTTGCCGTCCCTGCCGATGATTTTACCCTTGTCCGAATCGGCCACTTTGGCCTTGAGCCGGATTATGCCGCCTTCCTCCGCCGTCTCGACGAAGACTTCCTCCGGCTTGTCCACAAGCGCCTTCAGCAGATAGCTGGCAAGCTCCTGCATATCAAGCCTTGGGCGCGGCCGCGCGTTTGGCGCGCCGGATGAGGGAGGCCACTGTTTCCGTCGGTTTCGCGCCGGTTTTTATCCAGTGTTCCACGCGGTCCAGCTTCAGCGAGAGCTGCGCGTTTTCCTTTCCAAGCGCGGGATGGTAATGTCCCACCACTTCCAGCGGCTTGCCGCGCACCGCGCGCGTGCGCGCTATCGCCACCACGCGGTAATGCGGTTCCTTCGGTTTTCCTGTCCTTTGCAGCCTGAGAGCTACTGCCATTTTCTCCTCCGAGTCCGAAACCCATCCGGGTTTCAGACGTTTTTTCTCAAAATCCTCATCGCGGCCTGCGCGCCGTCCGGGCCGAAGACCGCGCTTCCCGCCACCAGCGAATCCGCGCCGGAAAGCGCCGCCATCCTGGCCGTGCGGGCGTTTATGCCGCCGTCCACCTGAAGCCAGATTTTCCGGCCCGAGTCGTTTATCATCCGGCGGGCCTGCGCTATGCGCTCCGGCGACTGGGGCATGAACGCCTGACCGCCGAAACCCGGATTCACCGTCATCACCAGCAGCAGGTCTATCTTCGGCAGAAACCGGAGCGCCTTTTCAAGCGGGGTGTCCGGGTTCAGCGCCAGGCCTGCTTTTGCGCCCAGCTGATGTATCTTATCCAGCGCGGCGGCGCAATTTTTAGCCTCGTAATGCACGGTTATCAGGTCCGCGCCGGCTTTCACGAAAGCCTCAACGAAATCAAGCGGGCGCTCCACCATCAGATGCGCGTCCAGCGGCAGGCTTACGCGCCTGCGCAACGCGGCCACCACCGCCGGGCCGAAGCTGATATTGGGCACGAAATGCCCGTCCATCACATCCACCTGAAGCCAGTCCGCGCCGGCAAGTTCGGCATGCTCGGCGGCACGGCCCAGGTCCGCCGCGTCTGCGGCGAGAACGGAGGGCACTATAGCCGTTCTGCCGGAGGGCGGATGAAATGTCATTGCATCTCCTTTTCTTCCACCAGCACGCCGTTTACGAAAATGCGCACCTTCGCCGGCCCGCCGTAGGGCGCGGTAAGGTCAACCTTGGTGCCGGGGGCGCGCAGCCCGTTGAAAATCTCGCGCTCGCCGGATTTGTCCATCATCACTATGCGCAGCCGGCTCTGGGAGCTGCCCTGGCTCATCTCGTAATGGATGCGGTGCACTTTGGCAGCCGCCGCGCCGGTGTCCCTGCGCCCGCTTATCACAAGCGTTATCCTGATGTCCGGGTTAAGCGCGGTGTCCGGAGCCGGGTCCTGCGAAAGTATGGTCCCGTTCGGGAAAAGCGATGCCGGCTCCTCCTTTATATCAAAAGACAATCTGTTCTGCGCCGCCCAGTGGTTTGCCTCCATGACGGATTTCTGGCGGAAATCCGGCATCAACGTTATCCCCGAAGGCGGCGGCCCCGCCGAAATCGTTATATTGATCAGCGAATTTTTGGCCACGCTGGCGTCCGGCGCCGGGTCCTGGGCGATTACCACGCCCTTGTCCAACTTTAGCGAATACGCCTCGCCCACCTCGCCCAGCAGCAGCTGCTGCTGGCGGAGCAGCAGTTCCGCGTTTCGCTGCGGCAGCCCCGACAGGTTGGGCGCGAAAACCGATTCCCCCCCTTGGCTGAACCAGGCGCGTATCACCTTGCCCTCGCGCACCATGGTTCCCGGCGGCGGAAGCTGGCGGATGACCGCGCCCACCGGGACGGAATTGTCAAACTCCTCGCCGCATCTTTGCAGGGCCAGCTTGACGCCCGACAGCGTGTCCAGCGCGGCCATGGCGGAACGTTTGGTTATGTCCGGCGCGGCCACCTGCGCCCTGTCATGCACAAGCGCGCCGAAAGCCCAGTCCAGCGAAAAGTAGGCTGCGGCGCAGACGATTGCAAGAACAACCAGGGTTTCGACAAATCGTTTCATACGGCGTTCATGCGGCGCCGTCCGCCCGCCCGGCGCAAGGGAGGGCAAAAACATCCCCTGCCTTCAGCCTCAGGCCGTTTGCAAAATCCCACGCTGAAACGGTGTTTTTGCCTTCGGGGCGGACAGACTCCACCAATACGGCTCCGTCTGAACATTCTACTATAAAACCCCTGCCCCTTTCAACGCGCGCGATTGTCCCCGGCGCGCCGCCCGCGCCGGCGGGGGAAAGCGATGTTTTCAGCACCTGCACCAGCGTTTTGCGCCCCCCCGCAGGGCAATACACCCGCGCGCGCGGCCCCAGCGCAAGCCCGCGCACCCGGTTGTGAATCTCCGCCGCGGGGCGCGAAAAATCAAGAAAGGAATCCTCCGTCCGCAGCAGCGGCGCGGCAGACGGCTTGCCGGATTGCGCGATGCGCGGCGGACTGCCGGCGGCGGACAGCTCCAGCGCGTCGTCCAGAATATCCACGCCGAAAGCGGCCAGTTTGCTCATCAGCGAGGCCGCGTTGTCTTCGGGCGCTATGGGATGCCGTTTGGCAAGGCAGAGCGGCCCTGTATCCATCCCCTCGTCAAGCCAGAAGGCGGAAACTCCGGTTTCGGTTTCCCCGTTTATAAGCGCCCATTGCACGGGGGCCGCGCCCCTGTAAGCGGGCAGAAGCGAAAAATGGATATTGAGGCAGCCCATGGCCGGAACCGACAGCGCATCCTGTTTAAGCAGCCTGCCGTAAGCGACGACCACGGCCACGTCCGGCTTTACGTTTTGCAGCGCGCTGGCGACGGCGGCGGAATTATCCGCCGTTTCCACCGGAATGCCGCGCGCGGCGGCAAAAACCTTTACCGGCGACGGCGTTAGCTTGAGCCCGCGCCCGGCGGGCCTGTCGGGCATGGTGATGACCAGCGCCGGCGGGTGTTCCCGGCACATGAAATCAAGAAAAGGGACCGCCGTCTCCGGCGTCCCCATGAAAACGGTCTTCAAATTCGCCATTCAGGAATATTTTAGCACATAGCGCGGCTTCGCATGTGTTTTGCGGGTTTCCCGCAGGACACATTGTGGCCCGGATATCAACAAATGCAAAAAATAGCCGGATACCTGACCGCTTGAGCTTCAGTGACCTCTATTACCTGAATGTTTCAGTTGGATTGCGGGGTTCGGCGAAAAATAGCTTCATACTGCCTTCACAAAATTATCCTTTCGCGCAGTGAGGCGCGCGCGGATAATTTTGTTCGGCATTATTTCGCGCTTTTTCGCCTCGGTCCTCGCAACCAACTGAAACACTCAGGTTATGATGCGCCCCTGCATGGATAATTCCATGCAGGGGCGCCGGATTTTTGCTTCCGCTTTTGCGGAGGCTTGCCTTGCGGCTTAGTACATGTCTCCGCCGGGCATGGGGGCGGACATTTTCTCTTTCTTTTCCGGCAGGTCGGCGATGAGCGCCTCGCTGAGCAGCACCGTCGCGCCGATGGAGGCGGCGTTCTGGAGCGCGGAGCGCACCACTTTGGCCGGGTCAACGACGCCGGCTTTGAGCATGTCGCCGTACTCGCCCGTCTCGGCGTTGAAGCCCTGATTTTCGCCGAGGGCGCGCACTCTCTCTATGACCACGGAGCCGTCATGGCCCGCGTTGGTGGCTATCTGGCGCAGCGGCGCGCTGAGCGCGCGGCGGACGATGTTGATGCCGGTCTGCTCATCCTCGTTTGCGCCCTTAAGCGTTGTCAGCGTTTTTTCGCAGCGGATGAGCGCCACGCCGCCGCCGGCGACAAGGCCCTCTTCCACGCCCGCGCGGGTTGCGTTTCTGGCGTCTTCCACTTTGGCTTTCTTGGCTTTCATCTCGGTCTCGGTAGCTGCGCCGACGCTGATGACGGCCACTCCGCCGGAGAGCTTGGCAAGCCGCTCTTCCAGTTTCTCTTTGTCGTAGTCGGAGGTGCTGTCTTTGATCTGGCGGCGGAGCTGCTCTGCCCGCTTTTTAATCTCGTCCTTGTTGCCCACGCCGTCTACGATGGTGGTGTTTTCCTTGTCCACAACCACGCGCTTGGCGCGGCCCAGCATTTCAATGCCTGCTTTTTCAAGCTTTGAGCCGGTCTCTTCGCTGATGACCTGCCCGCCTGTCAGCACAGCGATGTCGGCCAGCATGTCCTTGCGGCGGTCGCCAAAGCCGGGGGCCTTGACGGCGCAGCCTTTGATTGTGCCGCGCATTTTGTTGAATACCAGCGTGGCAAGCGCCTCGCCTTCAATATCCTCGGCGATAAGCATAAACGGCTTGCCGGCTTCCACGATTTTCTGGAGGACGGGCATAAGCTCGTTCATTGAGGAGATTTTCTTGTCGGTGATGAGGATGTAGCAGTCCTCAAGCGCGCATTCCATGCGCTCGGCATCGGTGACGAAGTACGGGGAGATGTAACCCCTGTCAAACTGCATGCCCTCCACGACGTCCAGCGTCGTCTCCGCCGATTTGCCTTCCTCTATGGTGATGACGCCCTCGTGTCCGACTTTTTCCATCGCCTGGGCGATGAGGTCGCCGATGACGCGGTCGTTTGCGGAGATGGTGGCTATCTGCGCCTTCTCCTCGCGCGTCTTGACCGGCTTGTGCATTTTCTTGATTTCTTCGCAGACGGCCTCAACCGCTTTTTCAATGCCGCGTTTTACCTGCATCGGGTTCGCGCCGGAAGCGATGTTTTTGACGCCCTCTGCCAGAATGGCCTGGGCCAGCACGGTGGCGGTGGTGGTGCCGTCGCCGGCGACGTCATTGGTCTTGGTGGCCACTTCCTTTACGAGCTGGGCGCCCATGTTTTCGAAATGGTCTTCCAACTCTATCTCTTTGGCGACGGTGACGCCGTCGTCAATTATTGACGGGTAGCCGAATTTTTTCTCCAGCACCACGCAGCGGCCCTTGGGGCCCAGTGTAACCTTCACCGCATTGGCGGCCTGGTCTATGCCGGATTTGATACGCGCACGCGCCTCTTCGCCGAAAATGATCTGTTTCGCCATTTGGATGTCTCCTTAATAATTACCGCAGCACGCCAAGAACATCGTCTTGGTGCATGATGAGATACTCCACGTCGTCAATCTTTATTTCCGTGCCGGAGTATTTGCCGTAGAGTATCCTGTCCCCCGCCTTGACGTCCATGTTGAGCCGCTTGCCTTCCTCGGTCATTTTGCCGGGGCCGGCGGCGATGATTTCGCCTTCCTGCGGCTTGTCCTTGGCCGTGTCCGGGATGATGATGCCGCCTTTGCGGACTTCCTTGGGTTCAACCGCCTTTACCAGAACCCGGTCGCCCAAAGGCTGGATTTTCACTTCTGCCATATCATTCCTCCTGTTGTTTTCCGCGCCCGTCCGTCGGGCGGAAGGCGCGGGCAATGTTAGCAGTCATTGCGTCTGACTGATAATTTAGCATAAACCGCGCGGGGTGTCAATAGCAGTCTTTTAAGGGGAGCGCTAATTATGGATTTGCGAAGGCGTTTATAGCCGCGCGCGCCAGCTGGGCGATTTTTTCCATGAATTTCGGATTGCGCAGCTTTATAACTACAACGGAGACGTTGTCGGGCCCGCCGTTTTCCAGGGCCTTGTCAACCAGGTAGCGGCACATCATGGCCGCCGGCAGGGCGGAGGACAGGACGCCGCGCATATCTGTTTCAGAAGCGGCTTTGAACAGCCCGTCGGAGCACAGCAGCAGCCTGTCGCCGTCGGCCAGTGTAACCTCGCCCACATCCAGCTTGACCGCCTTGGTTATTCCCATCGCCCGGGTGAGGATATTCTGCATGGAGGAAATTTCGGCTTCCTCCTTTGTCATTATGCCCTTGCGGACCTGCTCCATCACCAGCGAATGGTCGCTGGTAAGCTGGACCATATTACTTTCGCGATACAGATAAATGCGCGAGTCCCCTATATGCGCGATAGCCGCGCTGCGAGAGCCCAGCAGTATCGCGCTCAGGGTGGTGCCCATGCCTTTGCGGTTGGTCTGTTCCATGGACGCGGCGTGAACCGCCTCGTTGGCCTTGATGGCGGCGAAATGTATGTCATTTACGGATTCGGAAAGATGCGGGTCCTTGTTTTTCACGCGCATGTCGCCGCTGCGCAGCGCTATCAAACTCTCTTTTATGGCGGTTATGGCTATGTCGCTTGCGATTTCTCCGGCGTTATGCCCGCCCATCCCGTCGGCTACCGCGGCAAGGCCCAGCAACTCGTCCACCACGACGCTGTCCTGATTGTCGCTGCGAACCTTGCCTTTGTCGCTCAGAAAAGCGAATTCCGGGATAAGGGATATCTCTATCATAACCTGTCCGAATACCGCAAAACCTCGGTGCGCTGCGCCGCCAGCGAAACGCAGGATAAAAGCGCAAAAAGCAGCGCCGCCAGCAGGTACGAACCCTCACGCCCCGCATTGGCCTGAAAGCGGCCGGCCGGTTCTGCGGCAGCTTCGCGCCATGCCTCGGATTTCAGAAGTTCCAGCGGTTTTCTCCGGGGAATATCCACCAGTTTATCGGACGGAGGCGCAACCCCGCCGTTTTCCCGGCGCAGTTTTTCAATCTGCTCCTGCCGCTCGGCATAGGCTTTGGTTACCATGGCTTCCTGGTCGGCCTCTTTTTGCGAATAGAGCTGCGCGGAATATGCGCTGACGCCGTAAATCCACATCATTGCGCCGGCGGCTGAGATGAGGACCAGCGGCGCCAGAAGCGATGTTATGGTGCTTTTCTTGGCAAAGCCGGACAACGCCGCAGCCGCGGACAGAAACACCGCCAGGAACAGCGCAGTGGTGAGACTGTCGCCCGCGGCCTCAACAGAGACAAAACGCCATAAAAACATCATGAAAAACCCGGCAAAAGCCGCGCCCGCCCATCTGCCGGCGACGCGCTTGTCGTCCCTGCACATGAAATGACAGGCAAGGCAGAAAGACAGCGCAGCGTAAACAAGCATGTTGGCGGTTCCGAGCGGATTATCCGCAATGCCCCTTGCCGCTCCGGCCAGAGTGGTAAGCGGCGTCGCGCCCGCTGACGGGGAGTATGCCGCGCCGGCGGCATATGCGCAGGCGCACGCGGCGTACAACGCAAACGAGACCGCCTCAAACGCGCCGCCCGCGCTCACATATATGGCCCCGCCCAGCAGCAGCACCCCGCCTGACATAAATCCCACCTGCGCCGCCAGAGAGTCGGAGGACGGGGCGGTAACCGCAGCCCCCCACATGGCAAACAGCAGTATCATAAGGCCCGACAGCAGCATGAACACAAGCAGAAGCGGCAGCCGCCTGGATTTCTTCGGAGGAGAAAGGGTTATGGTCTCGCGCGTGTCGGCATCGTCCATCTGCGGGGTTTCCACCTGGGGGCTGTCCACAAGAGGCTCCGCCGCCTCCTCCGATTCGGACGGCGCAATATCCTCGGCAGGCAGGCCTGTATCCTCCGGCGCATCCGCGGAAGGATTGGTGATTACAACCTCTTCCTGCGGCGGCCTGGGCGCGGGGGCCGGCTCCGGCTCCTCTTGCGGCTCGGGCGGATTTTCGGACGGCGCGGACGGGGGCGCCGGTTCCGGCGGAGGAGCCGGACGGGATTCCATCTGCTCGCGCAGCATCTCGTCGAAAGAAATGATTTCCGGTATGCGCGAGCTTGCCGCGCCGCTTTCACCGCTGCGCGGCGCGGGCGCGCCGGAAACAGAAAGCGTATCCTTGCCGTCGCCGATGTTCAGGTTGAGACTGTCGCTTGTGTCCGGAAATCCCATCCTGGCTGCGCCCTTGGACAGGGCATCCAGCGCCTCGCTGGCGGACTGGTAGCGGTCCTCCGGTTTTTTCTTCATCATCCGCTCTATGATGCCGGCCAGCCACAACGGCACTTCCGGGCGGACCTGTATTATGTTCGGGGGCGGTTCGCTGATATGCTTGTGCACCACCTCTATGGAGGTCTTGCCGTCAAAGGGATACTTGGCGGATATCATGTAATACAGCGTTACCCCCGCCGAATATAAATCCGCCCTGTGGTCCACCGCGCGGCCCAGCCCCTGCTCCGGCGCCATGAAATAGGCCGTGCCCACCATCTCGCCGGAAATCGTGAGCTGCTTTTCCTCGTGGATTTTGCGCGCCAGGCCGAAGTCCACTATCTTAGGCTCGCCGTCTTTTGCAATAAGGATATTGGAGGGTTTTATATCGCGGTGTATTATGCTTTGCGCGTGGGCCGCCGCCAGGCCCCTTAGCACGCCGGAGATAATCGCCACCGACTTGTCCATCGGCAGCCCGCCGGTTTTGGTTATCATGTCGGACAGCGGGCTTCCGTCTATGTAGCTCATTATCAGGAAATAAATGCCCTTGTCCACGCCTACATTGTTTATCTGGACTATGTTGGGATGTTCTATTTTTGCGACGGAACGCGCCTCGCGCAGGAAAAACTGGACGTATCTGTCGTCGTTGGCGAGATTGGGGGCCAGCACTTTTATGCAGACGATTTTATCCAGCAGGGTGTGATGGGCCTTGTAGGCGGCTCCCATGCCCCCCATGCCTATCTTGGATACAATTTTACAACCGGCAAGCTCAGTGCCTACCAGCGCGTCCTCAGTGCCCATGACAAGTAGAGTTTATTATAAAAATCCGCCTTTTTCCACTGCGCGCATTGCTTGCGGCAGATATTGCGCCAGTTCGCCCGCCAGAACGCAGCGGTCCCCCATTTCCCTTGCCGCCATGTCGCCGCAGATTCCGTGGATGAGGACCGCGGCGCGCGCGCAGCCGAAGGCTGTTTCCGCAAAAGACTTCCTCTTTCCGGCCTGCGCCCACAATCCGGCGATAATTCCGGCCAGCACGTCTCCGGTTCCGGCTTTTGCCAGCGCGGGGCCGCCGGTGTTGTTGACGGCGAAATCGCCGTCCCCGGCGGTTATGGTGCGCGCGCCTTTGAGCACCGCCACCCCGCCGCAAATTCCGCGCAGCCGCGCAGCCGCCGCGCGGCGCGCCGCCGGGCCTTTGGGAATCGCGGTTCCCAGCAGCCGCGCAGCCTCGCCCGGATGCGGGGTGATTATACGCGGCGCCCTTACGGCGGAAAAAAACTTTTCAGCCCCGCCGCGCAGCGCAATGCAGTTCAGCGCATCCGCGTCCATGACAAAAGGGATTTCCAGTTGTTTAACGACCGCGGAGACGAAAGCCGCCGTCTCCGCGCCGGCGCCCAGCCCGGGGCCGATAAGCAGCAAATCCGCCTTACGGCGGCTTTGCCAGTCCAGCACGGTTTCAAGCGCGGCGCGCGCGGGCATGCCGTCCGCCGTCTGCGGCAGGGGCAGCGTCAGCGTCTCCGGCAGGCAGGCGGCGGCTATGGGCTGCGAGCTTTCAGGCAGCGCCAGCGTTACAAGCCCGGCGCCGGATTTAAGCGCGGCGCGCGCGGCCAGCACCCCCGCGCCCGTCATGCCGCGCGAGCCGGCGATTATGAGGATTTTGCCGTAATCGCCCTTGTTCCCGCAGGGGCGGCGTTTGGGAAGAAGTTTCATATCGCAAACAGCTTGGCGCGCGGGTTGTGCAGCGCCAGCGCGCTTACGCTTGCCTCCGGTTCCATCATGAAACTTTCGGTCAGGGTTACACCGATGTCACCGGGGCTCAGCAGCGAAAACAGTTTCTCCTGCTGCTCCAGCGCGGGGCAGGCGGGGTAGCCGAAGCTGTACCGCTCGCCCCGGCCTTTGGGGGCCGGGCCGCAAAACCCGCCGTGCGCGCATTTCCCGCCGCAGCCTGTTGAGGCAGAGCGGGACGATTCCTCGTCGCAACCGAACCATTCCCGGCGGATACGGGCGTGAACGGCTTCGGCTATCGCCTCCGCATAGACTGCCGCAAGCGCGTTGAGGATATGGGAATCCGCCAGTCTGCCGGCCTCGCGCAGCCTGGCGGCCTCGCGCGCGAAACCTCCGCCGCAGGTGCAGACAAACATGGCAATATAATCCATTTTCCCGCCGGCGGACGGGCCCACGAAATCCGCCAGGCAAAGCTTTTCCCCCTCCGGCTGGCGCGGAAAGTCAAAAATCACGGGCGCGAATGTCCGGTCGGCGGGATTGTAGACGGTTATTGAGTTCCCCCCGCTCTGCGCGGGCAGGAAGCGGTATGCCGCAAGCGGCGCGAAAATGCCGCGCGCCACGGCATCGCCAAGCAGCGCTCCTGCCTGTTTTTTCAGCGATAGAAAACGCGCGTCCCCCGTTTTTTCAAGCTCGGCGACATCGCCCTTCACGCCAAGCTGGGCATTGTAGAGCATTCTCCGGTTCAGGCGGCGGTCAAGTTCGGCGGAATCAAAATCATCAACTATATGCCGCTCAAAATCCGGCGGGGTCGGGATATCAGTCATGGCGCACAATATCCAGCGCGACGGCCAGCCCGATCATCGCGTCTGCGGCGTAATGCGCGCCGCCCTTGCATACGGGGGCCAGTTTCAATTCCACGAATTTGCGCGACAGCGCCGCCCCCCCCGCCAGCACCGGAATTTCCAGCCCGGCGGCGGACAGCTCCGCGCAGACTTCCGTCATCGCCTCGGCGGATTTTGTAAGCAGCCCGGAAAGCCCGATTATGTCCGGCTTGAGGCGGAGCGCCGCCCCCACAATGTCGCGCGAGGGGACTTTCACACCCATATCCTCAACGGAAAAACCGTTGCTTTCAAAAATCATGCGCACGAGGTTTTTGCCTATATCATGCACGTCGCCGCGCACGGTGGCCAGCAACAGTTTTCCGCGCGGAACCTGCCCCCCGGATTGCAGGTGCGGCTTTAGCGCGGCGGAGGCGGCGCGCATGGCCTCGGCGCTTTGCAGCACCTCGGTAACAATCATATCGCCTTTGGAAAACGAAACGCCCACCTCCGCCATTGCGCGGGCCAGCGGGCCGTTTATTATCTGGTCGGCGGGCATGGTCTTTGCCAGTTCGCCGGCGGACTGCGCGGCGGAGGCGGCGTCGCCGCTTTTCACCGCATTAAAAAGTTTTTCCCCCGGGCCGGAGGCGGCGGGAGTCTGCTGAACCTTCGCCTTGTCCCTGTAGAGTCCGGCAAATTGCGCCGCCGTGTCCGCCTCCGGCGCGAACAGCAGCTTCTCCCCCAATTCGCGTTCCTGCGCGGACAGGGATTCATATGGCCGCAGTTTTTCCACATTCACAATTGCCATTCCCAGCCCGGCTTTCGCTGAGTGATGCAGGAATATGGAATTGAGAGCCTCCCTTGCCGCAGCCGGCAACCCGAAGGAGACATTACTCACCCCCAGCAAAGTGCGCGAGCGCGGGAATTTCTCGCGGAAGAGTTCCAGCGCTTTGACGGTTTCCAGCGCGGCGCCCCTGTATTTATCGTCGCCGGAGGCGGCGGGGAAAACCAGCCCGTCGAAAATCATATCCTCGTCCGGCACGCCGTTTTCGCGCAGAATGGCGGCGGCGCGCTCCGCGATTTCCAGCTTGCGCTGCCGGGTTACGGCCATTGAATCCTTCCCGCTTTCGTCTATGCAGCCGATGACCAGCGCGCAGCCATGCCGGCGGTTGAGCCGCGCGGCCTCCTGCATCTTATCCGGCCCGGATTCCAGATTTACCGAATTCCAGACAGACTTTCCTGGCCAGAGTTTCAGCGCGGCCTCAGCCACGGAGATACTGGTGGTGTCTATCATCAGCGGCAGCCGGGTGGAGCGCGCCGCCAGCGGCGCGAATGCCGCGATGTCTGCGGCCTCGTCACGCTCCGGGTTGGAGAGACAGACGTCTATGATATGCGCCCCGGCGGAGCTTTGCCTTTTCACCACCGCCGCCGCGCCGTTCCAGTCCGAGGCGGCAATCAAATTCCTGAAATCCCTGCTGCCTATGGAGTTGGCCCTTTCGCCCACAAGCATTGGCGGCGGAACCTTGTCCGCGAAAACAGCCTCTATGCCCGACAGCGCAAACCCCGGCCCGGACGGAATTACGCGCGGCTTTATTCCGCGCAGCGCGGCGGATAATTCCTTTATATGCTCCGGCGTGGTGCCGCAGCAGCCGCCGGCGATGTTGAGCAGCCCGCCGCGCGCGAAAGCGGCCATCTTTTCCGAGAAAATTTCAGGAGAGAGGCGGAACCTGCCGTTCTCGTCCGGCATTCCGGCATTGGGCATGCAGGTGAGCGGGAATTTGGACAAAGCGGCCAGCCGTCCCAGGCTGCCGGCCATTTCATCCGGCCCGGCGGCGCAGTTAAAGCCCAGCGCCAGCAGCGGGTAATGCGCCAGCGCGGTATACAACGCCGCAGCGTCCTGGCCGCTGAGCATTTTCCCTCCGGCGCCCAGACTGGCCGAGATTATAACCGGAATGTCCCGCCCGGAGACGCGCGCGGCCTCAAAAGCCGCGTCCGCCGCGGCCTTTATATTAAGGATGTCAGTGGCGGTTTCTATGATGAAAGCGTCAACGCCGCCTTCGGCAAGCCCCAGCGCCTGCTCCAGATAACCGGCGCGCAGCTCGTCAAAGGAAATCCCTTCCGAAAGAAAAAGCGATTTTGAGGTCGGCCCCATGGAGCCCGCCGCAAAACGCGGCTTTTCAGGCGAGGAGAACTCTCCGGCGGCGGAGCGGGCGACCTGTGCGGCGGCTGCGTTTATTTCGCGCGCGCGGGTTTCCAGCCCGAACTCCCGCAACATCACGGGCGAGGCGCAGAAAGAGCAGGTCTCTATAATGTCGGCCCCGGCGCGCAGATACGCCTCATGCACGGCGCGGACCGCTTCCGGTTTTGAAACCGGCAAATG
Source organism: Elusimicrobiales bacterium (assembly GCA_041651175.1). Lineage (NCBI taxonomy): Bacteria > Pseudomonadati > Elusimicrobiota > Elusimicrobia > Elusimicrobiales > Elusimicrobiales bacterium. The sequence goes on from JBAZJT010000007.1 coordinate 58,430, forward strand.
GTCATTGCAGCCGAGGAACTGCTCCCCGCCGAAATCCGGCGCGGACAGGCCCAGCCTGTCCAACTCGGTTCCCATCGCGCCGTCGGCAATAAGAATGCGCCCGCGCATCGCTTCCCGTAAATTCGCCATACCACAGTTTACCGAATTTCTCACGGCAGGCATAGGACTTACGGCCCATGCGCACTGGCGGCGGTTTTGCGAAAATGTACATATCCTTAAAGGAGCGTGACTCATGAAAACACCCTTGGTTATGCTGATGACCGTGCTGGCGCCCGGCTTATGCGCTGCGGGTTCCTATGATATGTACGCGAAAGCCGTGCCGCAGGCCCAGGCCCGCGCGGCTGCCTCAAAACCGGAATATCCGAGAGTCGGCACCGCGCAGGTTATAGCCGCGCGCAACGGGTTTCGCTGGGTCTACAGGGTTGACGGCGGCCTTTACAAAGGAAAGTACTACTATGGCGGCTGCGTTGACAAGAAAACGAAGGAATATTACGCCCCCTCCAACGACGGCACGGGCGGCTATATAACCCCGCGCGGATACGCGAAGGTGGTGCAGTCCGCCGGCAAAACCCCGGAAGGCGGCGCCTCTTCCGGCAGCGGCTATTATTCGGACGGAAGCGACTCCTCTCCTTCAAACAACGGCGGGCACTGGCAGAATTCGCCGAACGGCTGCGACGGCCCCGACTGCGTGGATGACGGCGACGGCGGCAACAACCAGAACTACAACGGCCCGGACAGCGATTACGACGGCGGCCCCGGCAACAACCCCGGCTCCGGCGGCAATTATGACGGCCCGGACAGCGACTACGACGGCGGCCCCGGCAACAATCCGATATAATCCCCCGTCCTCCTCCGCAAAGCGCGCCGGCCCGAAAGGGCCGGCGCGTCTGTTTTTATCTGAAAGAGTACGGGTCGCAGATTGCGCGCAGGCGGACCGATTTCGGCTTCTTGTCAAACAGCGGCGGGATTTCCGGCGCTATGGAGTCGCGCCGGCATTTGACCAGCAGATGCCAGCGCTGCATTTTGGAGGTTTTAGGCGTATAGCACTGCGCCGGCCCGGCGATTTCGTAATCCTCCGGCGTTTTCCAGCCGCATAATTCCGCGGTTTTGGAGATTGTCTCCAGGGCGATTTGGCATGCGGCTTCGGCGGCGGCGCCGTCCGCGCTTTCCGCCAGCACGCGGACGAGGCGCGAATACGGCGGATAGCCCATGTCTTTTCTGGCCTCAAATTCGCGCATGATAAATTCCATATAGCCGCCGCCTGCGGCTGCGGCTATGGCCTGCTCCTGCGGGTGCGCGGTCTGCGCGATAAACTCCCCCCCGTTTGCCAGCCTGCCTTTTGTTTGTATGAGCAACTGGCAGGTGCGCTCCGCGCCCCGGAAGTCGGGACCGTAAAGCTCCGTATCCGAGTCCAGCACGGCGGACAGCCTCAGCCTCGGGAAAAAATATCCCCGCGCCAGCAGCCGCGTGGCCACCACTATGTCGGCGGCGTCCTCGCGCATGGCGTCATATGCCAGGCGGCCCTCCCCGCTTTTCAGGCGCAGCGTCTCCCTGTCAAAACGCAGTATCCGCGCGGAAGGCAGCAGTTTTTTCAGCTCGGAGGCGGCGCGGGAAGTGCCGCTTCCGGCGGTTTTGAAAATGCGGTTGGCGCATTGCGGGCATTTTTCCGGCGGGGCCTGGCGCGCGCCGCAGTGTCCGCAGAACAGCGCGGTCCGGGCTTGGTCAAAAGCCATCGACCGGGCGCATTTGGCGCAGCGGACCAGCCAGCCGCAGTTGAGGCAGCTCCAGCCGCCGGAAAAACCTATGCGGTTGAGTATCAAAAGCGCCTGGCCGCCTCCGGCCAGCGTTTTTTCAAGCGAAACTTTAAGCTCGTCGGATATAGCCGGAGAGGCGGCGCCTCTTTTTGGCGCGATTTTCACGCAGACAGGCGCGGCGCGGCCTTTCAGCCGGACCATGCCGGCGGCGCCGTCCACGGCGGCGCGCATGGTTTCCGCCGACGGGGCGGAACTGGCCAGCAGCAGCGCAAACCCTTCCCTGCGCGCGCGCCAGGCCAGCACCTCGCGCGCGTGATAGTGGGGATGGCTTTCCTCCTGCTTGTAAACGTCGTCCTGCTCCTCGTCTATGACGGCCAGGCGCAATTGCCCGAAAGGCAGCAGGCAGGCCGAGCGTGTTCCAAGAAACAGCGCGTCCCGCCCGGAATTGGCCTCGTGCCAGATTTTTTCGCGTTTTGAGCGGCCCTGCCGGCTGTGCCAGCAATAAACGGGAATGTTCCCGGCCAGCGCGGCGATTTCCTCCACCAGCCTGCCGGTCAGCGCTATGTCCGGCAGCAGCATAAGCCCCTGCCCGCCGTTTTTCAGCATCCGGCGCATAAGCTCCGCCGCGATTGCGGTCTTGCCGGAGAGCGACTCGCCAAAAAGCAGCGCGGGGGCGGGGTTTGGCGCGCGCAGGAGGGATTCCAGTTCCGCAAGCGCGTCCTGCTGCTCCCGCGAAAATTCCGGCGGACGCGCGGCGGCGGATTTTTCCGCCGCGGACGCGGCGGAGAAATCCGCCCCGGGCGCGCGAACAAAAGAGGGCACAAGCGCGTCCAAAACCTGGCCCGGCGGCGAGGCCCAGTTTCCCGCTATATGGCGCGCAAGCGGCAGCAGAGTTTGCGCCGGCCAGAGGGGGCGGGCATCCTCCACCGAGTAAATCTCGCGCAGACGTATGCCGGGGGCGGCGTCCGTTTTGTCCGAGACGGAGGTTACAAAACCGGTCAGCGCGCGCGGCCCGAAAGGCGCGCGCACCCGCGCGCCGGGCGAGGGTTCCGCGCCGGGCGGAAGCGCATAATCAAACTCCCGCCTCAGCGGCACCGGAAGCGCGACCTTGCAGTATTTCATTGCTTGCGCCGGAAAGCCTGCTCTATCATTTTTTTGGCTTTGAGATGCTCGGCATACGTGCGGTTGAATATGTGGTTGCCGCGCCTGTCAGCCACGAAATAGAGCGCGTCCACCGCGGCGGGGTTCAGCACGGCTCTGACGGATTCCAATCCGGGATTGCATATCGGCCCCGGCGGTATACCGGCGTACATATAGGTATTGTAAGGAGAATCAACGCGCAAATCCGCCAGCAGAATCCGCTTTTTCCACCAGGATTTCTCTTTCGGAATATATCCAAGCGCGTATTGCACGGTGGGGTCCGCCTCCAGCAGCATGTTCTGCCGGACACGGTTGAGATATACCGCCGCTATAAGCGGGCGTTCCGCCGCCACCACGGCCTCGCGCTCCACTATGGAGGCCATGGCCAGCGCGTGCGGCGCGCTTAAATTGCCGGATTTGTCCGCCGCGAGTATGGGGCGTATGGCGCGGTTGAATTCGCTGTTCATCGCTGCAACCGGCTGGCTGGCCGGAATACCCTCTTCAAAAAAATAGGTGGAAGGAAACAGCATCCCCTCCAGCCGCTCCGCGCGGACGATTTTCATGAATTCCGCGGCGTCCGTAACGCGCATGGCCTGGAGCTTTTCGGCTATCTGCTCGGCGCGCCAGCCCTCGGGGATGGAAACTCGCACGTAAAACCTGCCGTCCGTGTGCAGCAGGTCCCACAACGCCTCTTCGGAGGACATGTTCGTCTTCAGCCTGTACCTGCCGGAGCGCAGCTTGCGCTTTGTGCGCGTAACGCGCAGCAAAACCCTGAACCACGTCGCGCTGCGGATTATTTTATGGTCGCGGAGGTCGCGCGCCACCTGCGCGCCGGAGGCGCCGTCTTTTATATCAAAAAGGACTTCCCCGCCCGGCTGGAAATAATGCGCCGCCAGGAGCGCCATGGCGGCCAGCGCGGCGGCGATGCGAATTCCGCGTTTCATCGCAGCAACTCCGCCGCGCGCAGAATGCCGTACTGCGGGCCGCAGGGCAGCAGCCGGCTCTCGAAAAGGCAGACCCGCCCGGCCATGCCGGAGACGGCTTCAGTCCGGAATTCCGAAAGCATTTTCACAAGCCTGTCCGCGCCACGCGGCCCTTTCAGCCTCCCGATTGTAAGATGCGCGGCAAAAGGGCGGCTGTCGGTTTCAAATCCCAGTTCCCGCAGGCGCGCGCCCGCCGCTTCGCTCAATGCCGCCATTTCAGCGGCTCCCTTGCCGGCCCCCAGCCAGATTACGCGCGGATTCGCCATATCCGGGAACGCGCCTATGCCGGACAACTCCACGGGGAAAGCGGGCATTGCCTCCGCCGCGTCCAGCGCGGCAGCGGCAGCGACGGCGCGCTCCGCAGGGACTTCCCCCAGAAAATGAAGAGTAAAATGCATGCATTCCGGCGCGGTCCATTTGACGTCTGCTTGGGCGGTTTTCAGCAGTTCCGCCGCGCGCGCGGCGGCCTGCCGCAGCGCCGGAGGCGTCTCCAGCGCGATGAATAGCCTCACTTTAGCTTCTGCTCCTGTCCCGCGATATCCAGAATGCTTTTCAACTGCTTCTGCTGCTGTTGTTCAGATTGGGGCGGAGTTGCCGGCGCCGAGGAAGAGGCGGTGTCGCCTTCCCTGTCGCGCTCGCGGCGGGTGCGCATGTCATAAATTTTAAGTCTCGGAACTTCCGTTGCCACCGACGCCGCTTTTTTCACGGAAGCGAGGGAAAGCATTTTCCTGCGCAATTGCCTTCGCTTCTTACTGTCCATCCTTTTCCATGTTTTAACAGAAGCGTCCATGTGTTTGCGCAGAGCGGCGGCTTTGGGCAAATAAGGCTGCAGCGCCGTCATTTTGTCCGCACGGAGAAAACCGGCGCCGTCTTTTGCGACATGTGTTTCCTGCATTTTAGACAGCACAAGCTCTTTTCTGCCGGCGGCGGCGCCGCTTTGGGCGTTTACGGCTATGCGTCCGGCGGAAAATACGCCGGCAACGGTCTCGCCGCTCTTTTCCGAATATATCACACCGAGTTCTCCCCCCCGCGCAGATACGGACGCATTGACCGTGCTGACAAGGAAACTCCTGTTTTTCAGCGCAAGGCCGGTTACCCGCGCAACGATATAGCCTCTTTTCAACGTGACAGTGGCTGTCTGATAGCCGGTATCGTCAAAATCGGCTTCGCTGCCGGCGCCGACGAGCAGCGCGCATTCCCCGCCGTCCAGCATGATTTCGGCGGAGCCGCCGGGCCCGGTTTGTATCGTATCAGACTGCTTGACCAGCATTCCGCCGGACAGGGAGATGTCCTTGTCGGGCTCCTCCATGGGATGCAGCGAGGCGTCCCTGGCGCGCAAAACCATGGCCTGCCATCCCTTGTCCTCGTCCGCGGCTGCGGTTGCGGAGGACTGGGTTTTGGAGGCGGTGTTCAGCATCTCGTTAAGCAGTTTCTGGTAATTCTGCTGCTGGTCCGCGGACTGGGGCCATGCCGCCGGCATCAGGAGCGATAATGCGGTAAACAAGGTCTGCATATTCCCCCCCCGCGGGTCAGCCTCTAACCAGCCTGCAAAACCGCCGGCTGCCCGCCTGAAGCACCGCGCCGGGACTTACCAGCAAAGCTGCCTCGCCACCGACACGGACATCGGGGGAATAAGGCAGCGAATGAAAGACAATGTACTGGTCCTTGCCAAGCTTCTCCCCGTCCAGCCGCACCGCGCCCTGGCTGATAAGCTGCCTGGCCTGATTCATGCTGGGGGCCATGCCGCCGTCAACCAGTATCCTGGACAGCCGCGTCCCGTCGTTGACGGCAAGCTGCGGCATATCCTGCGGCAATTCCCTGCGCGAAAACTGCTTCTCAAACCCGGACAGAGCCTCCGCCGCCGCCTCAGCGGAATGCAGGCGGGCCGTCAGTATGCCGGCGAGCTTTTTCTTGGCCGCCATCGGATGCATGGCCTTGACGGCGGCAATATCCTCGCGCGTCAGCAGCTCATAATATTGCCACATGGTCTGGTCCGGTATGGACATGACCTTGCCGAATATCTCGGAGGGCGCCTCCGTAAGGCCGATATAATTGCCGTAGGATTTGGACATTTTGCGCATCCCGTCGGTGCCGGGCAGCAGGGGCATGGTCATGACCGCCTGCGGCTCCTGCCCGTAGTCCTTCTGCATGTCGCGGCCCACCAGGAGGTTGAAAATCTGGTCCGAGCCGCCAAGCTCCACATCAGCTTTGAGCGCCACGGAATCATAACCCTGGAAAACGGAATACAGCAGTTCCAGCATGGTAATGGGGCAGCCTTTGGCTATTCTCTGCTTGAAATCGTCGCGCTCGGTAAGCCGGGAGAGCGTGATTCTTTTCAGGGCGTTCAGCAGTTCCGGCGCAGCGCCGCCGCAAAGCCCGGAGCCGGTGAATTCCCCCAGCCATTCGCTGTTGCAGCGGATTTCAGTGCGCGCCGGGTCAAGAATTTTGAAGGCCTGGGCCTTGTAGGTTTCCGCATTCTCCCGCACCGTTTGCATGGAGAGGACGGGGCGGGTGCAGTCCCTGCCGGAAGGGTCGCCCACGCAGGCGGTGAAATCCCCTATAAGCAGTATGCCCGTGTGGCCCATATCCTGAAACTCGCGCATTTTGGACAGCGCGACGCCGTGCCCCAGGTGCAGGTCCGGCCTGGTGGGGTCCGCGCCCAGCTTGACCCGCAGCGTTTTGCCGGAGACGAGCTTTTTTTCAAGCTCCTCCGCGCCCACGAAATCAATGCAGCCGCGTTTGAGAGTTTCAACTGCCTTTTCAGCGTTCATAAAATTCGAAAATTATTGTAGCTTTTTTTAGAAACAAAAGATATAATTCGCCATGCTCTACTGTGTCTGGCTTCTCGCTTCACTTGCGGCAAACACCCCGGCGCGCGCCCAGGAACTGCCTGCGTTGCGCTCGCTTATGACGCAGGGATTCTCGGCGGCGCCCCCCCCTGTGAAAGCGGACATCCCGACGCCCGAAATGGGCATTGCGGAAGACGAGCCTCCTTTGCCTGACGACCCGGACAGGGAACATTTCAGAGGAGGCGGGCAGGAACGGGCTGGCCGGAACATCCGTTTTGAAACGCCTAATTACGGCCCCGGTGAGCGGGAACAGATTCTCGCGAAATACCGCAACATTGACCGTGGCCGTCTGATTTCAAGACGGCTGCTGGAACCCGCCCTGCTGTTCTATCACGCCAACCTGAACCGGCTGAGCAACCCGGATTATCTGACCGTGGTGGATTTCAGCAAACACTCCTCGGAGGCCCGTCTTTACATGGTGGACATGGACCTCGGCTCCGTCAAGGCGCTGCATGTGGCGCACGGCTCCGGCTCCGACCCGGGCAACACCGGCTATGCCAAATACTTCAGCAACACGCCGGATTCCAACATGTCCTCGCTGGGCTTTTACCTGACGGCGGAAACCTATTCCGGCAAGCACGGCTATTCGCTGCGGCTGGACGGCCTGTCCGCCACCAACTCAAACGTGCGGGGACGCGCCGTTGTCGTGCACGGCGCGAGTTATGTGCAGGAGCGCAGCGTCCGCCCGGGCCGTTCCTGGGGCTGTTTCGCGGTCAGCGAATCCGTCAGCGATTTTGTCGTCAAGAAGCTTGCCTGGGGCAGCCTGATATACGCCGGCCTCGGCAAGTAGCGGGACAGGTATTCAAAACAGCGCCGCCGGATTTGTCCTGCAAATCCGGCGGCGCCGCGTTTTGCGAAGCTGATTTAAGCCTGTTGCGAAACGGCTTCCCCAAATATGTTGCCCTGACCTGATAAATTTTCTACTTTACATTCAGGCGGGGGCCTATCAGCGAATTTAGAATGCGCGAACCCCATGGAGAATGTATCATGAAGGAAAAATACACGCTCGCGGTCGGCAAAAGCGATGAAACCCGTTTGGCTGTTATGAACGATTCCTGCAACGGCAGCAGCCTGGCGTTTTTGGCGGAGTCCGGCGCGTTAAAGCCCGGGACCCGCTTTCTAGAACTTGGGTGCGGAATGGGGCAGATGGCTGCGCTTATCGCAAAACAAATTTTACCCGGCGGCAAGATCGACGCCGTAGACTCCAGCGACAGACAATTAGAACTGGCCAGAAAGTATTTGAAGAAAAACTCTGTCCGCAATGCAAATCTTATTAACGCCTCTGCTGACACTCTGGCCCCCGAATTTGAGCGAAAATATGACGTTGTTTATTCGCGGTTTCTGTTTGAACACCTGCGCAATTTGCCGCAATCGCTGAAACTGTTGAAAAAATGCCTTAAGCCCGGCGGCAGGCTGATTTCGGAAACCAGCGACATGACCACCATTTTCTGCACCCCGCATTCAGATGTTTTCGATGTTTGGCTTAATTGCCAAGCCCCGCCGGTTTTGAAGTTCAACACAAAGTGCGGCTATGACATTCACCTGCGGCATTATGAAGCGGGCTTTAAGGATGTGACGGTTAAGTTCCACCAACCGGCATTGCATTCGCAATTCCAGAAGTCATATTTGAGAGTAGTGTTTGATCAGTATTGCCCGCAATTGACCGGCAAAGGCAAGCCGTTCGCGAACGACGATGAAACGCGTAAATTCGGGAAAAAGCTTGATCAATTAATAGGCGACAAGCATTTTGTGGCCACATTCCCCAGAATAACGCAGATTTGCGCACGGCAATGAGTATGTAATTTAGCCGGGGGTAGTGATAGCGGCAAGGTTAACCTGAATACTTCAGTTGGCGCGAGGACCGAGGCGAAAAAGCGCGAAATAATGCCGGACAAAATTATCCGCGCGTGCCCTACAGCACGAAAGGATAATTTTGTGAAGGCAGTATGAAGCGATTTTTCGCCGAATCCCGCGGCCAACTGAAACTTTCAGGTTTATATTGACACTTTCTGGGACATCACTTTCCGCGCGTATTTGGAAGTGGCCTTCGTCGGCTTGGTCATGCATTGGGGGCCGCCGTTATAGCCGCGCAGAATGGCTGCCGTACTGCCCCCGCCCTTGCGGCCTTTGAGGTATTTAAGGTAAGCGCAACCTATCTGAATATTTGTTTTTGGGTCATAAAGATTTGGGTTGCCGCCCAGTCCTATTTTTTTGGCCATCATCTTGCCGGTTGCCGGCATGACCTGCATAAGGCCCTGCGCGCCGACCTTGGAGCGCGCCTTGGGATTGAAGCCGGATTCCACTTTCATAACGGATTTGACCAGTTTCGGCTCCAGCCCGTATTGCTTCGCGAATTTTTTTATAAGGTCGTCATAAGCCGAGGAGCCGCCGCCCTTGGAGCCTCTCCGGCCGGAACCGGAACCGGCGGATTTGGAGTATGCCGCTCCCTTTGAACCCTGCGCGGCGCGCGAGCCTCCCCCCGCCCCCGACGAGCCCGCTCCCGCGGATGTGAATGAAAAAGACTGTCTGCCCCCGTATCTCAGGCTGCCCATGCTTGAGCCCTGCGCGGAAAGGCTGGCATTTCCCTTGCTGCTGAAACTGGCTCCGGACAGCATCGCCGCCATCCTGTCGTTCCGGCTTTTTGATGCGGCGCTGGAACTGTCCAGCAGGGCTTTCATCTCATAGGCGTTCGCCGCGGCGGCAGCTTGCTGCGGCGATTCCGCAAAGGATATGTCGTCAAAATCCTGGGCAGCGGCGCGCGCGGCGCCGGGGGTACAGGCAAAAACGCTGATTAGCAGGAATATCGGTTTCATAGGTAACTTATAGCCCTTGAAGCGGCGGCCCGCATGGGCCAAAAGGCCTATTCGCTGCCGGAAAACGGCGGAACCCCGCCGGAGGCGGGGTTCCGTTTTCCGTGAGCGGATTTATTTTACGGTGTTGCGGCGTCTCTGAACCTGGCTTGCGTAGGCGGAAGTCTGTTTGCTGGGTTTGTACATGCGCCTTGGCCCGCCGTTATAGCCGCGCAGAATGCCTGTAGCGCTTCCTCCGCCCTTGCGGCCTTTGAGGTATTTAAGATAGGCGCAACCGATGTTGATGCTGGTTTCCGGGTTGTAAAGGTTTAATTTGCCCTTCAATCCCATTTTTTTGGCCATCCACGCTCCGGTTTTGGGCATGACCTGCATAAGACCCTGCGCACCGACCTTGGAGCGCGCCTTGGGGTTGAAGCTGGATTCCTGCGCCATCACGGACTTTACCAGATTGGGGCTTAAGCCGTATTTTGAGGCATACTTCTTTATGAGTCCGTCATATGCGCCGCTGCCTTTAGAGCCGCGCGATGCGGCGCGGGAAGAGGATGAGGAACGCGAGCTTTTGCTGACGCTTGAGCTTTTCGCCGACCGGGAGGCGCCGGAACGCGAGCTTTTGCTGACACTTGAACTGCGTCCAGCCTTGGAAGCGGAACTCCTGGCCGCATAGGAACTGCGCCCGGAGCCGGATTTCTGTTTGGTATAGGCTACGTTGCCGTATCCGTGGGTGAAGCTGTGGTCAGGATCGGGTTCATAATAGTGCGGCCCCCAATTATGCGACGGGCTCGCTCCCGCGGAGGAACTGTGTCCGGAGCCGGATTTCTGTTTGGTATATGCCACGCCGCCGTGTCTGGCGGTGAAACTGGCGCAACCGGGACAGGAACCTGCGGAAGCTGTACTAAACGTCCCGTTCCCCGAGGAATTCAGACTGCCCATGCTTCGGGAGCGTCTTGAAAGACTTGCGTCTTTGGCGCTGCCGAGGCCGGTTGACGACAGCACGGAGGCCATTCTGGAACTGCGGCTGGCAGATGCGGCGGTGCTTCTGTCCAGTTTCGCCTTCATCTCCTCGGCGCTGTCGGCCGCCGCGCGCGCCGCGCCGGCGGAAATGCAGAGCGACACGATCACAAGCGTTTTCGTTATTTGCATAGTACGGTTATACGCCGCCAAAGCGCGGTTTTCATGGGCCAAAGGGCCTATTTTCGGCCTGCGCTGCGGAGACTGGCGCGCCGTGGAAATTATATAATGCCGGTATGATAAAGCTGACTGATGTAAACGCGAAACTGCTGAAGGCGCATTATGCCGTGCGCGGCAAGATAGTCTCCCGCGCCCATGATTTGGAATCGCAGGGCAGAAAAATCATCTACTGCAACATCGGAAATCCCCAGGCGCTCAAGCAGAAACCGCTCACTTTCGTGCGCCAGTTGCTGAGTCTGCTGGAATACCCGGAATTGATAGACTCGCCCGGCCTGTCCGGGCTTTTTCCGCCCGACGTGCTGCGCCGCGCGAAGATGATACTGGAAAAAAATCCATCCGGCACCGGGGCGTATTCGCAGAGCGCGGGCATGCCTTTCGTCCGCAAGGCCGTGGCCGATTTCATACACAGGCGCGACAGCATTCCCGCAGATCCTAACCGCATTCTGCTGACCGACGGCGCCAGCAAGGGCGTGCAGGCCGTGTTCACGCTGCTGACAAACCGCGAAAACGACGGGTACATGATTCCCATCCCGCAGTACCCGCTTTACAGCGCGACCATCGCGCTCTACGGCGCGCGGCAGATAAATTATTTCCTGGACGAGGCCAACAACTGGCAGCTAAGCGAAAAGGAACTGGAAGGCAGCATAGAATCCGCGCGCAAAAACGGCGTAAACCCCGTCGCCATCGCGGTCATAAACCCCGGCAACCCGACTGGCGCGGTGCTTTCCAAAGACAATATCGCCATGATAGTCCGCTTCGCCAGGCGGAACCGGCTGGCGATTCTGGCCGACGAGGTGTATCAGGAAAACGTCTATGCCGAAGGGCTGAAATTCCATTCCTTCGCCAGGGTGATGCACGAAATGGGCGAGACAGAAGTTACGCTGTTCAGCTTTCATTCCGTTTCCAAGGGCTTTCTGGGCGAATGCGGGCACCGGGGCGGATATATGGAAGTGCGCAATATGTCAGACGACGTTTACGCCGAACTGGTGAAGCTGCAATCCATCGGGCTATGCTCCAACGTGCCGGGGCAGATTGTTACTTACGCCATGGTCGCGCCGCCGGAAAAGGGCGCGGAAAGCTACGAGCTTTACATCAGGGAGCGCGACGCGATACTATCCGGCCTCAGGGAAAAAGCCGAAATACTTGGCAGGGGCCTCAACGAAATTGAGGGCATGGAAACCTGCATTCCGCAGGGCGCGATGTACGCTTTCGTGCGGTTCCGCCTGCCGCACCCCGAAGGCGCGGACCCGGAGAAAATGCTGCCGGCGCAAAGGCTGGCCTATGAATCCGCGCGGGACTCGGATTACTGCCTGAACCTGCTGGAGGAAACCGGCATCTGCGTGGTGCCGGGGTCGGGTTTCGGACAACTGCCCGGCACGTTGCATTTCCGCACCACATTCCTGCCGCCCAAAGGCGATATTCAGTCGCTTGTGGACAAAATGAAGGCGTTCCACTCCGGTTACGCGAAAAAGTTAAGCCAACCCCGGTAGCGCGCATTTCGCGGACGAAATCAAAAACCCCCGCCAAAAGCGGGGGTTTTTGCAGCCCCGGAATTCTCATTGCCCGCTATTTTGAATTATAGGCAGTTTGAGTGATTGTTCCGCGGGTTACTATTTGTTAGCCTTTTGATGTAGTAGGAGGGGATGATGAAGAAAAACCAGGGATATCACGGCGCGGGCGCGGCTCAGTTTGACGAAACGGTTTTCCCGGCGGAGATGGAATTTATACGCGGCAGGCGGGAACGGATAAATGCCGCATGGCAGCCCGCTTTCAGCGGCGCACAAGAGCGGCGCGCCGTTTCCGGCGGGCAGCAGGCCGCGTCCGCCGCCGGGATGGCAGCCGCATTCTGGAAAACGATTACCGGCTGGGCGGCAGGGCTGCCTGCCCGGCTGCGGCAGGCGGCACGGAGCACACCTGAAATCTGTCCGCGCGAAAATACGCCCGGGGATATATGCGGCATAGCCCTCTCCGGCGGAGGCATACGCTCTGCCACATTCAATCTGGGCGTGCTGCAGGTGCTGGCGCGCGAAAAACTGCTGTGGCGGGCGGATTACTTGTCCACCGTTTCTGGAGGGGGCTACACAGGCTCCTGCCTCAGTTCGCTGCTTAACGATTCCGACCCCGCCGTGTTCGGCAGGGAATTCCCTTTCGCGCACTATCCCGGCGTGGAGGAAAGCCCGGCTTTCAAGCATTTGCGGCTGGGCGGCTCCTACCTTGCGCCAAGAGGCATTGCCAGCGCGGCGAAAATGCCGGCGCTGCTGCTGTGCGGCATACTGTCAAATCTGCTGCTGGTGCTACCTTACGCGCTGCTGTTCATACTGGCGGAATGGGCGCTGTCGCGCGGCGCGATAGCGACAGCCGGCAGGACGCTGGCGGAAAGCGGGCTGGATTTTGCCGCGCTGAAGGCGCTTTGCTCGGATTTCTACAGATGGACGCCCTGGGCGCTGGGATTGTTTCTGGCGGGAGTCCTTATATATCCGCTGGCCAGAAGAAGCGTCTGCGGCTGCTGGCGCGGCAGGAACAGGGCGGAGTATTTCTACGCTTTCCTGCTTATGGCTCTGGCCGGCGTCGCGCTTGCGGAATCTTTTCCCGCCGCCATTCTTGCGGTTAAATACCTCAACATCAAGCTGAGGCAGCTTGGCGTTCCCGAAATAATCGGGGGCTGGAAGGCGCTGGTCCCGGTTCTTTCGCTGCCGGTGCTGGCGCAGCTGGCCGGCGGCAGGGGCGGCGGCGCGGGGAAAATACTGGCCGCGCTGTCCGGGCTTGCGGCGGCGGGGCTGCTTTTTATCTTCGCCGGAAACGTGTTCCTGTTCGGCGGCGGGCCGGCCTGGCTGGGGGAAGCGCTTTCCAACATCGGGCGCGTCTGGACGCCGGCGTTCCTTGCCGGCGCGCCGGGGCCGTTATGCGCCATACCGCTGCTGCTGATCGCGCTTGCGATTTACACGCTGGCGGCGGATGTAAACCACACCTCGCTGCACAGTTTTTACCGCGACCGGCTCAGCAAAGCGTACCTTTTCAGGCGGGGGCCGGGCGGCGCGCCGCTGCATAACGACGGGCAGAAGCTATCCTCGCTCTACGAGCACGGCTGCTGGGCGCCGTATCATCTGATAAACGCCGCGCTGAACCTTCAGCACAGCAGGACCAGCCGCGTGGAGGCGCGCAGAGCGGATTATTTCGTCTTCAGCAGCCTGTTTACCGGAAGCGAAAGCACCGGCTATTGCCCCACCAAGTCAATGGAGGAGGCCGACGCGCATCTGAACCTTGGAACCGCCATGGCGGTTTCCGGCGCCGCCGCCGCGCCGAACATGGGGGATGCGGCATCAAGGCCGCTGGCGCTGCTGCTGACGCTGCTTGACATAAGGCTGGACTACTGGCTGCCCAATCCCGCGCGGCTCAACGCCGGCAGGCCGCCGCGCCTGGGAGTGGGGCCGGCGTATCTGCTGCGGGAATATCTGGGCCGGCTGGACGAGAATTCGCCGTATGTGAACGTCAGCGACGGCGGGCATATAGAGAATCTCGGCATCTACGAACTGCTCCGGCGGCGCTGCCGTTATATAATCGCCTGCGACAGCGAGGCCGACCCGCAGCTCCGCTTCGGCGGGCTGGCCGAGGTGATACGGCAGGCGCGCATAGACTTCGGCATAGAGATAGACATCAACCTGCGGGATATTCGCCGCGACGGCAAGGGCATAAGCCGCCGGCCCTATGCGCTGGGACGGATAAAATACGGCGGCGACGCGGAAGAAGGCTGGCTGCTTTATATCAAGTCCTCGCTTCCCGCGGATATGGACGAATACGTGCGGGAATACTGGCAGCGCAATCCCGCCTTCCCGCATGAAACCACCGCCGACCAGTTCTTTGACGAGGCGCAGTTCGAGGCTTACCGCGCGCTGGGCTACCATATCGCCAGCGCTTTGACAAAAGAATTTTCCCCGGCGGCAGACGGCGGGCCGGACGCGGTGAACGAATGGTTCGCCTCGCTGGCGGGAAAGCTGTATCATCTGCCGTCGGGCGGAGAAGCGGGGAAACCGCCGCAGGCGGAAAGCTGCGCGGGATAAAACAGGAGAAATCTGTGAAAAAGAAACTGATGCTTGGAGCCTTTCTGTTGTCTGCCATAATGCCGTATGCGGCGCGCGCCGCAGAGACTGCGGCCCCTTCCGCGCTTGCGGGCGCGGCGGGAAGCCTTTCGGCGCCGACGGATATAAATCTGGCGTCGCTGTTTGAAAACGTGCGCGAAGGCACGATGATAGCCTTTTCCCCCAACGGGATGACTCTGGCCACAGCCTATGCTCCGCTTGTGGTGCTGCACGACCGGGCCGCCGACGGCTCCGACCCCGTTGAATATGCAAGCCTGGGCGCAGGCTACTGCCTCAACGTGGCAAACACCAAGGCCAGTCCGCTTATAATGATAGGCGTGCGTCCTGACAATCTTCCCGCGCTGCTGAAAAGCTCCCTGCACGGCTCCCTGGGCAAATGGGTCAGGAACAACCTGTCTTTCGCAAAACTGCCCCCGATGGAGATGGGCCTGGCCGGCTCCTGGTACGCCCCGGACCATATCTGGATACTTGGCCTGACCATAGCCGTAAAGCTTGGAAAATGATTGGAATGCTCCGGCGCGGCTATCCGCGGTAACGCTGAAAATTCCGGCGCAAAGTTGTAAACTCTCATAAACCGGCAGGACGTGCAGGAACGCCAGGCCGGCTGCGGCAGTCTATGCACAGAATCTATTTGCGCCGGTTTCTATTCCCTGTCATATGCGCGGCAGCGGTTGCGCTTGGCTGCGCGCGGGAGGCCCGCGCGTTCAATTTCAGCGAGCACCGCGCGCTTGGGGACTCCGCATTTTCCGGTTTCATGGACGGGCTTGTCCGCTCCGGCGAGTTCAAAAGCCGCGATGAGCTGTGCGCGTTTTTTGAAAGCGCCGCCTCCATCAAATGCGCCGGGGACGAGGCGCCGTATTTCATCCCCCTTTCCAATCCGCCCAATTATGCCACTTTCGGGGTGATAAACGGCCTCTCCGGCGATCACGAGGACAACCCCCTGCGCCTGCGCGAGGAACTGATGCACCGCTATTCGGTGATGAATCAGATAATCGCGCTCAACGCCAGGAAAAACGCCATGTTCTCCGACCAGCCATCTTATTCCGAGATAGCGGCCGTAAATCCCAGGTTTCCGTATCTCGCCATAAGGAATTACTCCCACTTTTACAATTACGGCGACGCGCTGGACAAGCAACTCGGCATGGTGGACAAAAACCACCTCCGGCTGCTTGAATCCCCGATGAACGGCAAAAAGGTATTCGCCGAGCTGGAGCGCAGCAACTCGCTGGACACGTACGCGACGCTGCATCTTTTCGCGATGGAAATGGCGGACAAAGCGGGCCGACTGGCCGCATCGGACCCGGAGCGGGGCAAAATTTATCTTTCCTATGCGTTCCTCTACGAGGGATTCTGCGGCCATTTTCTTGAAGACAGCTTCGCCTCCGGGCATATCATAGTGCGCCGCTCGCTTCTGGGCGGGGCCGTCAACAACAAGCCGATGCACGATTTTTACTGCAAGCTGGGCCTCACTGTCATGAACCTCAACGGCGACATCTGGAAAACCTACGGGGACAACATGCTCGCCCGCGTGCCGGACCAGTGGGAAAACGCCGCCTCTTATGACGCCATAGCGGCAAGCACCGACACGCCGCACGCGGCCATGGCGCGCGCCGCCGCGCGCGTCTCGCTGGAGGAGTTGTGGTCCGCCTACCGCGCAGGGCTGCGCGGCGGCAATGCCCCTTCCGTCGCCGAGCGGTTTCCGGACGATGGAGATGACGCCAAGGAAAAATTCCTGCTGGACAATTGCAGGGCGCTGCATTACGTGCCGGTCCCCTACGGCTCGGATCTGAGCCGCTACAATCTGCCGCAGGACAGGATTGAGCAGTTAAACCAGGCCAACGCGCCGCCGCAGAGCCGCAACTTCATACGCTCGCGCGTGGCCAACACGGTAACCGGCTTCTTCGGCACTTACGACGAGGGCGCGGATTACGAAACCAGGGGCGTCCTGGGGCTGCGCCTCAATGTGATGGACTCCTCCAGGTACCACGACATGGCCGACAAAACCGGTTCCGTGGATTACTGGTCCGGCTACACTGCCTCATACCTGGCCGCGCTGGAAAGCGAACTTGCGCCGAACGTGACACGAATCGCCGCCGGCAAGAGTTTTTTCTGGGATATATGGGTTTCCCGGAAGCATTACTTTTCCGTTTACACCTATCTGGAAGCCGGCATCGCCAGAGAGGAAAGCGTGAACCGCCTGGCATTCTCGCCGACGATAGGGATACAGCCGGGGTCGCTGCTGGGGCTGGACAATTACACACTGCCCCGCTGGATATGGACGCCGATGCAGTTCATACTGCCGCTTAAAATTTCCCTGGGCGCCAATTATGTGCCGGGCAGGGCGCCCGGATATACGGTTACGGGCGAGGTTGACCTGCTGTTCTGATATCTGAACTCAAACCGCTCAAAAGGCCTGCGGCACGAGGTCTTTCTCTCCCTGATTTTTTTCCGTTACGCTGACAGGGACATCGAAGCTGCGGCTGTACGAACCATTTTCCCATGACAAATAGCGCAAACTTATAACTGACGCGCCGTGCCGGCGGACCTTCAGCTCCAGCATATATTCGCCATCCTCGCCCTGCTGTCCGCCCTGGAAAGGCCTGAAATCCTCCCGCAGCACAATAAAAGCAGAACGCGTCGCCGGCAGAAGTTTCCATACGCCGGTTTCAGGATTGGACACAAGCGTAACAACAATTACATCGCCCGGTTCCGCGGCTACAGGCTGATTGTTGTCTTCAGCGGCAAGCTCGTGCTTCATGGCCCAACTGCACGGAGAGGCGGCAAGTATTGCGGCAAGCGCGGCCAAGGCAAATTTTCCCATATACCCACTCCTTTAGATTCGCAAGCATTTGCAGGCAAGGACAATCATCCTGCTTCCTGAAACCATTCTAGCGGGAATGCTCATGCGCCGGACAGGGCCAAAAGACCCATCCCCGCCAAACCTTCACGGAAGCAACCCTGATACGACGGTGTTTGCCATGCCGGCGCAATGCTAAAATAGGGCTATGGACAGGATGCGCTCCGCTTTCCGCTCGCTTCGGCATCGCAATTTCCGCCTTTTTATAACGGGGCAGGGCATTTCGCTGGTGGGTACCTGGATGCAGCAGCTGGCCATGAGCTGGCTGGTGTACCGGATGACCGGCTCCGCCTGGCTGCTGGGGGTTGTCAGCTTTCTGAACATGCTGCCCGCCTTTCTTTTCTCGCCGATAGCCGGCGTCCTGGCGGACCGGCACGACAAAAGGAAAATGCTTATCGCGGCGCAGACCGCGGCCATGCTGCAGGCCTTTACGCTGGCCGCGCTGGTGCTGGGCGGCTGGGTGCAGATATGGCATATAGTATTTCTGGGCATGATTCTGGGCTTTGTAAACGCCTTTGACATGCCCATACGCCAGTCCTTCATCGTGGAAATGCTGGGCGGCAAGGAGGATTTGAACAACGCAATCGCGCTGAACTCCTCCATAGTCAACGGCGCGCGCATGGTGGGCCCCGCGCTGGCCGGCCTGGCGGTGGCGGCGGTCGGGGAGGGGTTTTGCTTCCTCCTCAACGCGGTTAGCTTTATAGCCGTGATAATCGCGCTCTACAAAATGGACATCCCCCGCCGCCGCGCCGCGCCGGGGCGCGGCAGCGTCCTGCCGGAGATAATGGCAGGTTTCCAATATCTGCTTGCCACGCCGCCGCTGGCGCATATACTGCTTCTTATGGGAACGGTGAGCCTGTTCGGCATGGCATACCAGGTGCTGATGCCGGTTTATGTGGAACAGGTTCTAAAAGGCGGGCCGGAAACTCTGGGCATTGTGATGGGCGCGGCGGGGGCGGGGGCGTTGTGCGCCGCAGTGGCGCTGGCGGCGCGCAAATCGCCGGGAAAACTACTGCCGGCCATACCCGTCGCGGCGGCGGCCTTCGGCGGGACGCTGATACTGCTTTCTTTAGTCAAAAGCCTGCCGCTGGCGGTCTGCGTCATTGCGCTGCTTGGCTTTGCGATGATGACGCAGATAGCCGCCAGCAATACCATGCTCCAGTCCATTTCCGCCGACGATATGCGCGGGCGGGTGATGGCGTATTACACGATGGCGTTTCTGGGGCTTGCGCCTTTCGGCGGGCTGTATTCCGGCTCCGTGGCGCAGTGGATAGGGGTGCGGGCCGCCTTCGCAATAAGCGGCGCGGCCTGCATGGCAGGAGCATTGATTTTCAGGCTCACCGCCCCGCGCAAACTGCTAGAATAAAACTGCCGTGCGAATACTCCATACCGCCGATTTGCATTTGAAAAACCCCGCCTCGCCCGAAGGGGCGCGGCGGCTTGCCGTCTTGGCGGAGATATGCGCGCTGGCCAGGGATTTCGACGCGCTGGCAATATGCGGAGACCTCTTTGACAGCGCGGCGGAGGCATCCTCACTTGAAACGCAATTGCGCCAGACGTTTGCCCCGCTGGCGGTTCCGGTCCTGATAATCCCCGGCAATCACGATTTCCTGCGCGGGGATGACCCGTTCTCCGGGCGGCTGGATATCGGACAATCCGCCAATGTGCGCATACTGCGCAAGCCCCCGTTTGAGACTTTTCAATTGGGGCCCGCGCTGTTTTACGGTTTTCCGTTTGCCAGATCGGCCTCCTCGTCCGAATTGTTCCGCGAACTTGGCGTCGCGTCCGCGCCTGTCAAAATCGCGCTTATGCACGGCGTCGCCTGCGACCGGGCGGAACTTGCCGGCTGGGCCTACGACCCGGAAAACGCCGAAGAGGGCGGGGAACTGCTTATACGGGACCGCGACCTGGGCGCCGCCGGTTTCTCCGCCGCGCTGCTGGGGCACATACACCGCTTCGCCCAGTGGGACGCGGACGGCTGCCTGGCCTCCTACTGCGGCTCTCCCGATGCGGTGCGCATCACCGAGGACGGCCCGCACACCGTCAATGCCGTAACGGCGGAGGAAGGCAATGTCTCTCTGGCACGGCTGCCGCTTAAATCCGCGCGCAGCGCGCGGCGGGAGAGGATATTCGTCTTCCCCGGCGACGAGTCCGCCCTGGCCGACAGGCTGGACTCTCTGGCCCGCGCAAACCCGCCGGACAGGCTGCTCGGCATCGTCATAGAAGGCATAGCCGACGCCGCGCGAGTGAAAGAGGCCGCTGCGGCCGCAAGGGCGCGCTGGAGCGCGCTACCGGATGGCGGCCCGGAAATTTCCGTGAAGGCAGAAGACACCCGGTCCCGCGCCGCGGACATGATAATGTTTTCCTTCCTGCGCCGGGCGCGTGAAAACGCCGCCGCCGCGCAAACCCCCGCCGCGCAGGATATGGCAAGGCGGGTGGCGTTCTTGGGCTGGCGCGCGCTGACCGGCGCGGGAGCGGACCCGGACGAACTGCTATGAAGCTGCTCAAACTCAAAACCGGCAGTTTCGGCGCGCTCTCCGGGCGGGAATTCGCGCCGGAGGGGAAACCGGCAGTCATTTTCGGCGCAAACGAGGCCGGCAAAACCACTTTTACGGATGCCGTCTGCGCCGCGCTTTACGGCCTGCCGCGCGCCAACTCCTCCTTCGGCAGGGAGTTCTACGCCAGATACGGCGACACGCCGGCGGCGTCGGCGGAATTCTCGGAGCCGGCGCTGTCGGCCTCCTCGGGCGCGCCGCCCCCGCAGGGGGATTTCCCGCAGGAGCTTTTCCGCGCGCTGCTGGTAATCCGCGCCGGCGAGGCCCGCGTGCAAAGCCAGGAAAAACGGTTCATGCAGCTTTTCACCGCCCGCGTCATGTCCGGCGGCGAGGTGGACGTGCAGCGCGCGCTGGGCGAGCTGCGCAAAATATACGACCACAAGGAAACCACCTCCTGGGGCAAACGTTGGACGGAGGAAAACAAAACCCTCGCGGACCTGCGCCAGCTGCTCAGTCAGAGCGGCGACATGGAAACGCTCTCCCGGCGGAAATTCGAGCTTGCGCGGGAGCTTCAGTCAAAACAGCGGGAGCATGAAGCGCGGGAGGCCGAGGTCAGCCGGCTGGAGCGCGAACTGCAATTCATAAAGCTGGATATGCTGCGCCAGCTTCAGCGCCGGCACGACGAGACTCAGCGCGGCATAGCGGAACTGGGCGGAATAGACCAGTCCCTCCTCATGCGCTACAATGTGCTGCAGGAGGAGATAAACGCCCTCGCCCGCAAATCCGCCGAAAAAACCGCACTGTTTGGCGACATAGCCCGCACATTGGAGGAAAATTCCGCGCTGATGCGCGAATGTGAGGCCCGCCTAGCAGCCATCGCCCCGCAGCAGGCGCGCGGACGGCTCATGCGCGCGGAGGCGGAGTTGTCCAGCCGCGAGGAAGTCTGCGGCGGCTTTTACCACAAAAGCAAAACCGCCGCGCTTGCGCCGGCCTTTGCCGCGCTGGCCGCGGGAGCCGCAGTTTACGCTGCGGGACGTATTGCGGGACTGTCGGGGATGCTTCTGGCCGCGGCAGCGTCCGCCGGGGCCGCGCTGGCGGCCTACGCCGCGCTGCGGGCCGTAGACGGGGGCCGCCCCGCCGCGGAAGCCAAAGCCGCCCTGATTGCCGCACAAAACGAATTTCAAGGCGCGCTGTCCGGCATGGGGCCTGCATGGAAAAATCTAAGCCGCGCCCAGGTCCGCCAAGCCGTCAGCAGGGAAGACAGCGTCCACATCGCCCAGAGCGAACGACACGATGTGCTGGCAACCCTTCTGTCCCGCGCGCTTTCCCGCCGCGCCGAGGAAGAAGCCGCGCTGGCCCAGATATCAGCGCGGCTTGAGATACTCAAAAGCCAGCTTGAATCAGGGCTGAAGGCGCTTGGCGCCCGGAACCTGGGCGACCTGGCGGCGCGCATAGAAAAGCTGGAATACCTGCACCGCAGCCGGGACGAGGCGGAAAGCCAGATAACCCTTGCAGCGGACATAACCCGGCGCAACATCGGCTTTGACCTGGACCGGAAAATCAGGGAGCGGGAGCGCCAGCTTGAAACCCTCCCCCCCCCGGCGGCGCTGCGGACGCAAAGCGAGGCCGAGGCCGATATGACCCTGGCTTCCCAGGAAACGCAGAAAATAACCGCGGCGCGCGAACAATTGCACCGCGAATACAACGAAGTTACCGACAGCCTGTCCCGGCTGGAGGGAAGTTTCGGGATGCCGGTGGCGGAGGTTTTCGCCAAGCTAAAGAATACGGAACGCGCCGTGTCGGAAATTTCGCTGTGGCGGCAGGCAGCGGAAGAAACTTTCAGGACAGTAAGCGACATTTCCCGCGCCAATATGGAGATGCTGCGCAACTGCGTTGAGAACGCGGCCCCCGCCTTCTCCCGCATGACAGGAGGAGCATACACCGGCCTGTCGCTGGCAAAATCCTCGCCGTTTGAAGCCGGCGCGATAACCGCGCGGCATAAGGATTTGGGGGAGCGTCCGGCGGAGTGGCTTTCCAGCGGCGCGGCGGACATGCTGTGGCTGGCAATCAGGATGGCAATGGCCTCTTCCGGCTACAAAACCCCGGCCTTCATGCTGCTGGACGAGCCGTTTTCCTCGCTGGACAGGGCGCGCGCGTCAAACGCCATGTCCGCAATAGCGGATTTCGGCGGGACCGGCTGGCAGGTAATAATCCTCACCAAAGACGAGACCACTGCGAAAGCCGCAGCAACCGCCGGTTTCCTGCGGATAAATCTGTAATTTCCTTCCGGCTACTTTTATATAATTTCATCGGATGAACCGGTGCGGCGGAATGCGGTTGTTTTTCTCTATGGCGGCGGTATCGCTGTCGGCTGCGTTTCTGGTGGGAGGCTACGAGTTCGCCAGAATCGCGGCGGCGACGGTGTTCATGGACGCCTACGGTTCCTCGCGCATGCCTTACGCGCTTTCAGCCGTTCCGGCGGCGATGCTCGCGGCAGTCTACCTTTATGCGCGCGTGCTGTCCGCGCGCGGCCCGATGAGGGCAATGCTGCTGTCCATGGCGGCTTCCGCCGTATTTTTCGCCGCGGTGTATCTTTGCATTCCGTCAAAAGGGCATCCGGGGCTGCGCCTGGCCCCGGCGGCGTTTTACCTGTTCACGGAAGTCTACATAGTGCTGCTGGTGGAGCAGTACTGGTCTTTCATCAACAGCACGCTGAACCCGGCCAGCGCGAAACTCTACAACGGCCCCATCACCGGCGGGGCGGCCATAGGCCCCGCGCTGTCGGACTGGTTCATCAAGACATACGCCTCCTCTCTGGGCACGGAGCAACTGATTCTGCTGGCCGCCGCGGCCATACTGCCCGCCGCCGTCCTGATATGGCTGTCCTACCGCCTAGCGGGAGAGCCGCGCCCCTCCGAAACCGAAACCGGCGCGGCAGGGGGACATCTGCATCTCTCCCTGATAAGGGAAAACCGCACTTTACTGCTGCTGATGTGCGCGATATTCCTGTCCCAGATGGTGGCCACCGCGCTGAATCTCAAGCTCTACGAGGTAGTGGAAAACTCCATCTCCGGCAGGGACGCGCGTTCCGCCTTTATAGGCAGCGTGCTGATGTATGCCAACATCTCCTCCGGGATATTGCAGTTCGTTCTCGCGCCCGCGCTGCTGCGCTTTGTCCCTTATGCCGCGATAATGGCGGCCATACCGGCGCTGCACCTGGCGACAGCGGCATCCGTCGCGCTGCATCCGACGCTGTATACGGCGGCCTTCGCGCTGGGCGCGTTCAAAAGCCTGGATTATTCCATTTTCCGCGCCGCCAAGGAGCTTATTTACGTGCCACTTTCCTATGACGCGCGCTACCGCGCCAAACAGATTGTGGACGGGGTCACCTACAGGTTTTCAAAAGGCGCGACTGCGGTTTCGCTCTCCGCCTGGCGCGCGCTGACCGGGGCGGCGGGGCCGTATTCGCTGATTGCGGTATGCGCGGCGGGGCTGTGGCTGGCGGTAAGCGTGCCGCTTGGCCGGCGCGCGGCGGGACAACTGGAATGAGGCGCACGCTCTGGTGCACGGTATGGGAAATAACGCTCAAGTGCGACCTGCGCTGCATCCACTGCGGCGCCTCCGCCGGCAAATGCCGCGAAAACGAGCTTGACACCCGCGAGGCGCTGGCCCTTGCCGACTCGCTGAAGAAAGCCGGCGCAAAAGGCGTCGCCCTGATGGGCGGGGAGCCGCTGCTGCGCGGCGACTGGGCGCAAATCGCCCGGCGCGTGCGGGATAACGGAATGGAGTTGTCGGTCATCACAAACGGCGCGGCGGGAACCGACGGGGATGTGGCAACGTTGAAATCCCTTTCACCCCGCGCGGTGGCCGTAAGCATAGACGCCGCCGACCCGGAGATTCACGATCTGATACGCGGCGTCCCCGGCGCATGGCGCAAGTCATGGAATTTCCTGCTTAAATGCCGCGACGCCGGGCTGCCCGTAACCGCCATAACCGCCGTCCACAAAAAAAACCTCTCCCAGCTGGGCCCGCTGCGCGATCTGCTGCGCGGCAAAAACATCGCCTGGCAGATACAGACCGCCGGCGCGGAAGGCAGCAGATTTCCGCAGGGCCTCATGCTGGACGAGGAGGAGTTTTACTCCGTGGGGCTGTTCATCGGCGGCGTCAAAAAAAGCTGCTCCAATGCGGAACTGCCGGTAATCGGCGCGCATGACCTGGGATACCATTCCTTCATCCTGCCGGAGCTGGGCTTGGGGGGATGGAAGGGCTGCCAGGCGGGGCTGTCCGTGCTGGGAATACAGAGCGACGGCGGGGTCAAGGGCTGCCTCGCCCTCAACGGAGAGCCGCCCGAAGCCAATGTCCGCCAAACCCCGCTGGAGCAAATCTGGGAATCGCCGGATTATTTCGCCTGCAACCGCAATTTCAACATGCTGGAGCTGGGTGACAACTGCCGCAACTGCGAAAACCGGTTCTCGTGCAGGGGCGGCTGCGGCGAGATGAGCGCGCTGCTGACCGGCAAAAAACACAACGACCCCTATTGTTTTCGCGCGATAGAACAAAAGCTGTTCCCGGAAAAAACCGGCAATCCGCTCTGGCGGCTGTGGCGGAGACTGCTAAAATGAAAATCAACATCGGCAGCGGGCGCGATTACCGCGCCGGATACGAGAACGCGGACCCGTTCAACCCGAACGCGGATGCCTCCTTCAGCGCGCATTGCATGGATTTCCCCGACGAATGCGCGGAGGAAATACTGGCCGCGCAGATTATAGAGCATCTGGGATTTTTCAAGGCGGTTTTCTTTCTGGCGGAGGCTTACCGCATACTGCGCCCCGACGGGCGGCTTGTCATTGAAACGCCGGATATAGCCGAAGCTTTTGCCCGTTTCGGCGGCGCGGCGCGCGCCGGGCGGGAGCGGCTGCTGCAATGGATATACGGGCTTGAAACCGCCGGCATGGGCCATGTTTTCTGTTTCCCGGAGGAACTGCTGGCGGAAAAACTGCGCGCGCAGGGCTTTGAAATAAAAGCCGTGGAGCGTTTTGAAGCCGGAACGGACAACCCCGCCGTCCGCGTCATTGCGGAGAAAACCGAAAGCCGGGACGGCGAAATGCTGTTCTGCCGCTTCAGGCGCAGGCTTGCAGTGTGCGGCCTTGCGGATTTTTCCGAGGAAACCCTTTCCAGCGAGACGGAGGCCCTTGTAACCCGGCTGCGCAACGTTGCCGCGCCGGACGGCAGGCTGGTGGATTTGAGCGACGGCAAGGTTTTCGCTTCCTGCCTCTATGAATCCGCCTGCTGCGCGCCGGCGGTGTCCGTATTTTTCAGAACGCTTGAAAACGCCGGGCTTTCGCCGGGCATTTATCTGCGCGCCGCGCTTATACTGGAAGGCGGCGCATTCAGCGCCCGCTGCGAGCGGGAATTCCTGGCCATACCGCCCGCGCCGCTGTCGCAGGACGCCGCATTTGCAAAAACCGCCGCCTGGTCCCGCGCCGCGATTGACAGAATTCTGGCGGGCAAAAGCGTCTGCGAAGCCTGCTCCTCCTGCGGGCCGGACCTGTTGGGCGAAGGCGCGCACAAAAAGCGGGCGAAAGCATTTTTCTCGCAAAAAATGCTTTCGCTAAAGGCGCAGGAGGAATTCTCGGCGGGACTCAAAGCCGCCTCCTGCGGGGATTATCATGCCGCGTTGTCCGCATTTGAACTGTCCGCCGGATATTACCGCGACTGCCCGGACACCTATATAAATCTGGCGTATTGCGCCGCCGCGCTGGGAATGAATCAGCAAAGCGAAAGATGGAAGGACTGCGCGCGGCAATGCGGCGGTTTGCGCGGGGACGCGGAAGTTTGCTTGAGTGTTCCCTGGCGAGGAGACCATGAACAATAAACTTCTGGAACTGGCAAAACGCGCCGGCGCGACCGAAAGCGAGACCAAAGCCCTGCTTGGAGGCGGTTTTTTCGCGCTGTGCGCCGCAGTTGCGGCGGTGCTGCTCTCCGGCTGCGCAGGCGGCAAAGCCAAAAAAACCGACGCGCAGCAGCAGCCGTCAAAGCAGGAAGCCGCCCCCGTCGCGCCGCAATCCGCCACGCCGGAAAAGGATGACGGCCCCTGGCCCGGCTACCCCACCGGAACGCGCTATAACACCGTCAGCCCGCTTGATTTCGCCTGAACCGCGCAACAAACCCGCCACTAAACACACAACCCCGCAAATTGCAGCCGGACAGCGGAATTCGACGGCGATAGGCGGACAATCCTGCCGGATTTTCACAAGGAAAAAAGTCCGGACAATCTGTGGAAATCTGTGCTCTTCTTTTGGAAATCCCCGAGCAGTACGATAGATAGAATCTTCTCCGTCTAGTTCCGGTTCTAGCTATGCGCATGAATGGTAGCCTGAACTGGACAGTAGCAAGAACTTCCTAGGTAAGACATGCTAGGATAGTTTAATGATAGATGCCCATGTTCATATCGAACGCGGACCGTATACTCTCGATTGGCTTAAGCGGTTTATCAGCACTGCCATAAGCCGAAAGATAACTGAAATACATTTTTTGGAGCATTCATTCCGGTTTACGGAATTTAAGGATATTTATAATGAAGCAATTGCCCATCCCCGGTATGGCAACCGGCAAAAAGACTGGCTAGAGAAAAGGGCCACATTATCTTTAAGTGATTATCAAAGGCTTATTCTCAAAACTCGGCAGGAAGTCTTCCCGGTAAAAGTAATGTTCGGCCTTGAGGTTTGCTATTTCCCCGGAATGGAAACGCAAATAAAAGCCGCCCTATGCGGCTTCAATTGGGATTTTATGACAGGGGCTATCCACTGGATAAACGGCTGGGGGTTCGACCATAAGGAAAGTGTCGCGGAATGGAAATTGGTGGATGTGAATGCAGTTTACCGCGATTACTATAACGAAATGATGCTTTTAGTAAAAAGTGGGATTTTTACCCATTTGGCACACCCGGATTCAATCAAATGCTTCAAATATCATCCCAGCGAAAATTTCTCGGAAACTTATACCATGCTCGCATCCAAATTAGCCAAGAATGGCATGTATGCGGAAATAAGCGGCGGATTAAAATTAAATTATGGACTGGATGCAATAGGTCCATGTCAAGGACTGCTGTCCTCTTTTGCCGCACATCATGTAAAACTGATTGCCGCATCAGATGCGCATAAGCCGGAAGATGTCGGATGTTACATTTTAGAAGCTGAAAACATAATAAAGAATTGCCAAACAAAATAATGGCGTATCTGCCTTTTCTCTAAACAATATACCCCATCCCTGTCTGCGGTCACCGTTGCTCCCTTTGCGTCATTTAGGAATATTGTCGATAACACCCAAAACATTGCCGATGAGCACCGTCCGCACGCATGTCGGGCTGTTGCATGGGACATTATTTATGTCTCACTCAATATATTGCGGGAATGCCGCCTGGAAGTTCGGCGGGTTAGACTTCTATCCGCATGTCTTCGGCGGCGGCGAAAATTTCAAGGCGCAGGCCCGCTTTCTGGGCGCGGGCGCGGCAGTTGTTTACAATCTCGTCAACCTGGCTGTCGGCGCGGTCCTGATTGTGGTGGAAAAGACCCAGCCGCTTCACCCCGGATTGCATGGCAAGCTCCAGCGCAAGCTCCGGCGTGGAATGGCCCCAACCGATTCTTGAGGAGTATTCGTCCGGCAGATAGTCGGCGTCGTGGACCAGCAGGTCCGCGCCTTTGCAGGCTTTCACGTATCCCGGAAAATCCAGCCCGCCCTTGTGGGAGCTTAAAAGCTCGTTGTCGGTCAGGAAAACGAATTTTTTGCCGTCCTCGCGGAAAATGTAGCCGTTGCCGCCGTTGGGATGGTTGAGGGGGACCGGCTCTATCGCCATGGATCTGAAAAGGCCGTTGCAGGACCTGGCGGATTTGACGGAGGCGGACACATCGTCAAAATCCACCGGGAAATTGGGCGCGCGCATTATGTTTGCGACCATGTCTTTCACGGCGCTTTTGGCATGGGGGCAGCCTATAAGCTCTATGGCGAAGGATTTGCGGTACAGCGGTTCAAAAAACGGGAACCCCATTATATGGTCCCAGTGGGAATGCGTCAGCAGAATGCGGCAGCTTTTTGCCCCGGCGGCAAGCAACTCTTTGCCCAGCCTGCGTATGCCGGTGCCGGCGTCTATGATTGTAAGCTCGTTTTTGGAATCGCGCACCTCCACGCAGGCGGTGTTGCCGCCGTAGCGGAGGTATTCCGCCCCGCAGACCGGGATGCTGCCCCGCACGCCCCAGAACCTGATGCGCATATCGTTAATATAACAGAAATGGTACTACCGCACAATGCCATTTTAATCACATGGCAAAACCCTCTCCCGGAGGCGGGTTGTGAAAGCTGCGGCGTTTGAACGCCGGTTGCGGCGGCTTACAGCGTTATCTTGCCCAGTATGCGCGGATGCCTTGCGCCGGTGGCGGCGGGACAGTGGTTTGTCCTGCGGTTCCATGCGAAATGGGCCATCAGCGCGAAGCAGGCCGGCTCCTTGGCAAGCTCGTCCAGCCCGTAATCGGAACTGCGGCTTACCTTGACGGGACTCAGCAGCTTTCCAATATTACTCATAAGGACGGGGTTTAGCGCGCCGCCGCCGCTGACTATCATTTCTCCGGCTCCGGGCATGAATCTTTTTGCGGCGAGGCTTATGGATGCGGCGGTGAAATAATTCAGCGTCGCCATGACGTTGCAAATGTTTTTCCGCGTCAGCGCGCCGAAATTCTCGCTCAGAAACTGCGGCCCGAACTGCGCACGGTCAAGCGATTTAGGCGGCTTCTGCCTGAAAAACGGCATTTTCAGCCATTTCTCCGCCTTTTCCGCGTCGGCTGTGCCGGCGGCGGCGAGCTTGCCGTCCCGGTCATAAGCCAGCCTGCCGTTTGTGGCTATGCGCGCGGCATCGTCCATAAGGCAGTTGCCGGGGCCGGTGTCGAAACCGAAGGTTTTAACGCCCCTGCCCGCGATTGCGATATTGCCGATGCCGCCGATGTTCTGCAAAAGCTTCGGCCTGCCGGAACCGAACAAATAGTTGTCCAGAAAAGGCACCAGCGGCGCGCCTTCGCCGCCGGCGGCCATGTCGCGCGGTCGGAAATCTGAAACCACGGGGATGCCAAGCTCCGCCAGGAAAGACGGCTCGCCTATCTGCAATGTGTGCGGGGGATTGTCCGCCGGATAATGGCACACCGTCTGGCCGTGGGAGCCGATGACCTCCACCTCGCTTTTTCTGATGCCGTGTTCTTTGAGGAACAGCGCGGTTTTTTCGGCGAATATGACGCCCAGCGCGAAGTTCAGGCGCGAAAGGCCGCGTACGTCCAGCCGGGCGGCGCGTATTATCTCCGCCTGAAGTTTGGGCGGATAGGGGTATGTTTTCGCCACAGCCACGGCGAAGGGATTGGTTTTTACCGCCGCGATGGACACCCCGTCCGCCGAAGTGCCCGACATCAGCCCCAGCGCGTATTTATTCAATGACATCTTTAAGGAAACCTCCAGACCTGGCCAGCAGCTCCGCCGCTTTTTTGCGGTCCACATTCAGCAGCGCCATGATGACGGCGGCTTTTATATCGTAATCCGTCTGCTCCAGCAGCGTGCGCGCGCGCTGCGGCGTGGTTCCCGCTATGCGGCACACCAGCCGCTGCGCCCGCGCCACCAGCTTGCGCGAGGTGGGGCGCAAATCCACCATCCAGTTTTTGTACGCTTTGCCCAGGCTTACCATTGCGCCTGTGGAAATTGAATTAAGCACCAGCTTTGTCGCCGTGCCCGCTTTCATGCGGGTGGAGCCGGAAATGGCCTCCGGGCCGGGGAAGGGGGCCACTATCACATCCGCATCTTTGTTCTCGTGCCTCAGATTGCAGGTTACAAGCGCGGTGGAGCATCCCAGCTTTTTTGCGGCCTTAAGCGCGCCCGCCACATACGGCGTTATGCCGCTGGCGGCTATGCCGACGACGCAGTCCCCGCGCGCGGCCTGAGCGCGCAGGTCCTTTGCGCCCTGCACGGGGTCGTCCTCGGCGCCTTCCTTTGCGCGGAACACCGAGTTTTTCCCGCCGGCCATGATGGCGATTATCCGTTTGCGGTCCGTGCCGTAGGTGGGGGGGCATTCCGCGGCCTCCAGCACACCCAGCCTGCCGCTTGTGCCCGCGCCGACAAAAATTATTTTCCCGCCGCAGGAATAAGACTTCGCCGCCAGCCGGGCGGCTTTTTCAATCTCCGGTATGACTTTTGCCACGGCGGCGGGGACAAGGGCGTCCTCGCGGTTTATCTTGGCGATGACGCTGCGCAGCGGAATGCGGTCCATGTCCAGTGTGCGCGGGTTCTGCTGCTCGGTCGGTATGGCGGCGTATTTTGAAAGCGGTATTTTCATTGTTGTTCCTCCGTATCGTCGGGCATGGTGAATTCGTCGGCGGATTCCTCGCCGCCGTCCTCTTTTTCCGGGGCTGGCGCGGCTTGTGCCGGCGCGGCGGCCTGCGATTGCTGTATTTCCGGCGGCATTTCCGGCGTTTTAAGCCACTGCAACAGAACCGCAATCATCTGCCGCGACAGCAGACGCCAGCTGGGGCCTTTTGCGGCGGTCATAAATACCGTTCTGGACGAGCCAGTGCCGAATTTCGCGATATTATAAAGTATCAGCGCTTCCTGGAAAACGCGTGGATCGTTTGCGGCGCAGAGCATCAGAAGCGGGCGGCTGCCGTAGACGCGCATCGGGTTCACGGCCAGCACATCCCTGCTGGCGTTTAACGTGGGCGACAGCAGCGCCGTCATCGCAACCTGCGGATGCATTGCCGCGAATTTGACGGCCAGATTCGCCCCCAGCCCCGCGCCGATGAGCGCCACGCGGGATTCGTCTATGCCCTGCGCCGCCAGAAAAGAGATGGCCGCCTCAATATCGCGCGTCATCAGGTTGAATTCGTTGTCGGTGCCGGCGCGGCGGAAATTGCGCCACGCCGTGGGCGCTCCCGAGGGGTCCTTGATGCTGGCCCCGTGCCCGCGCAAATCCAGCGCAATGTATCCGAACCCCTGCCTTGCCAGTTCCGCCGCCAGCGGCTTCCAGTCGTTTTTGTTCCTGCCTATGGAGTGCAGCAGCATCACCACCGGGCGCGAGCCCGACGGACTGAAATAGCTGGCTGCGGTTTTCCAGTTATCGGCAGCCGCAAGGATTATGTCCGGTCCGGCAAAGCCTTTATATCCCCCCGCAGGCGCGGTGATGCCGGACTGCCGTCCGGGCGGAGCGGCCTCCGCCGCGGGCGCGCCGGTCTCCTCCCCGGAATCCTGATAGCCGGCTTCCTCGTAAGAATCGTCCTGCGCCCGCGCGGGACCACACAGGCAGGCCGCGGCCGCAAATGCCAGCAGGAATGTTTTCAGAGGTTTGGAAACCATAGCGCTATTTCGCGCTCGGCGTCGGCGGCGCCGCTGGAGGCGTGGACCACATTCTCCATCAGCCCGTTGCGGATTTTGCCGAAACAGCCGCGCACGGTGCCAGGCGCGGCCTCGTCGGGGTTGGTCGCGCCGACCACATGCCGTATCGCTGTCACGGCGTCCTCGCCTTTGAATACAAAGGCGTAAACCCTGCCGCCGGACTGCGGGTGCAGGTCGCCCTTGAGGAAGTTGACTATGCCGTTAAAAAACGGTTTGCCTTCATGCTCGCGGTAATGTGCGCGGGCCAGCGAATCGCTTGGCCTCACCACCGCCGCGGCCACAAGCTCCATGCCGGAGGATTCCAGCTTGTCCAGCGTAAGCCCCGCCAGCCGCCGGGCCACGCCGTCAGGTTTGATAAGCACAAGCGTCCGTTCCATTGCCATGCAGGCATTGTAACAATTTGTAGGACTTTTGGCTCATGCCATCGTCCGGCGTCTTTGCGATACTATATGCGGCTGCGTCGGGACGAATAGCGGACTGGGCGCAAATCAGTCAGGAGATAAAAGATGCGTAGCAAACTGGTGGCAATGGCGGTTGCGGTTGTTTTTGCGACGGTATTTAACGCGGCGGCGCAGCCCGGTAAGGCGAATGCGGATACGCTGGATTATCTGGACGCTTATGCCGGACGTGCTCTTGCAGATGCGGTCTCTGCGCTTTGGGAAATTTCACCGCAAGTGAAGGCCGACCCGGTTTCCTGCGGAGCGGCGACATTGAGTGAGGTGCTGGGCGGCATAAGCGACCCTCAGCAACTCATGGGAACGGAATTTGACACGGATATCGGAATAAACGGTCCTGGAACCGGTTACACGACACGCGCGAAAGCCGCCGGCAAAATTATTTCCGGAAACAGGTTGGGCGTCCAGATGGAAGTGGAAAAATTATACTTTCGCACGCGGGCTGACGGCAAGCGGGAATACTCCTCCGCCGAACATACCGGTGAGTGGATAGATTTTTCCGCCTCCTTTTCCGAAGGCAAATGCAGTGTGGATCCCGGCGCAGTCAGGGTTATGTGCCGAATGGGGTAGCACCCCGCGCGTCAATCCGCGGTCCGTTTCTTCCGGCAGGCTGCAAAATAGAGATGGCGGGCGTCCTTGGAAAGGATGCCGCCATCTCTTTGATTTAGGGCATTGACATTTCAACAGGAAACTGTATAATTGGGGCGGGCGGACGCAGCACCCAGACCGCCGCCCAAGAGAGGCTGTCCATGTCCGGCAACGTTGTGATGGCAATGTTCGTGTCAGCCGTGTTCCAGTCCTGCGCCGCGGCGGCGGTCAGCTACGACAGCGCGCCCGCGGACGCAAAAGCCGCCAGCCGTGTTTCCGTATCCGAGGCTGTCTCCCGCTCGGGCGAGCCGCCCGCGCCGACCCCGTCTCCCGCTTCCCTGTCCGCAAAACCGGCGCAGCAGGCGAAATGGACCGTCATGGTTTTCATGAACGGCAAGAACGACCTGGAACGGTTCGCCTTCACGAACTTTTACCAGATGGAAAAAATCGGCTCGGACAAGGACATTCAGATAGTGGTGGAGTTCGGGCGCATGGGCAATGCCGCCAACGACGGCAAATGGTCCGGCTGCCGCCGCTATCTGGTGCAGAAGGCCGACGACACCGACAAAATCTCCTCTCCCGTGCTGGAAAACATCCCCAAATGCGACATGGGTGATTACAAACACGCCGCCGATTTCGGCAAGTGGGCCATGGCTAAATATCCCGCCGAGCATTACATGTACATCCTCTGGAATCACGGCGGCGGCTGGACCAAGGCCATGGACAATCAGCCGGCCAAAATAATCTCCATAGACGACGAGACGGGAAACCATATCAACACTCCGCAAATGGGCGCGCTGCTTAAATCCATGGGCCGCAAGATTGATGTTTACGCCTCAGACGCCTGCCTTATGCAGATGGCGGAAGTCGCCTACGAGATTAAAAATTACGCCTCCTATGTAGTGGGTTCAGAGGAGCTGGAAGCCGGGGACGGCTACACCTATGACGCTTTCCTCCAGAAAGCGCGCGCCTCCGACCTCTCGCCCAAGGCGCTGGCCAAGGCTGCGGTTGACAGCTATACGGACCATTACACCTATATGGGCACGCAGTCGTATGTGAACAGCGACGCGCTGCCGGGGCTGGTGAAAAAGATGGATGCGTTCGCGGATGCCGTTATGGTCTCAGGCGACAAGGAGGCCGTCAGAAAGGCGCGTGCCGCAACCCAGCATTACGCGGTGAATTACAGTTATAAAGATAACGCCGACCTGTACCATTTCGTCTCCCTTGTTTCCGCTCCGGCGGATACGGCTCAGAAAATAAAGGACGCCGCCTCGGAACTTATGAGTTATCTGTCCGGCAGCGTCGTCGGGCATAACAGGGTTACGTCGGATTATGCGGATTCGCACGGCCTGGCGGTGTATCTGCCTGCCGAGACTTACGACAAGAATTACGACGAGCTTGCCTTTGCCAAGGCGGGCAAGTGGCCCAAATTCGCGCAGTGGCTGGTCTCCAAGTAACCGCGTTGCCGCGCGTCTCCTGCGCCCCCGCGAAAGCGGGGGCGTTTTTTTGCGGGAAATTGGTTGTTAACCTGAATGTTTCAGTTGGATTGCGGGATTCGGCGAAAAATCGCTTCATACTGCCTTCACAAAAT
The DNA here is from genome assembly GCA_041651175.1 of Elusimicrobiales bacterium. Lineage (NCBI taxonomy): Bacteria > Pseudomonadati > Elusimicrobiota > Elusimicrobia > Elusimicrobiales > Elusimicrobiales bacterium. Next base: position 92,652 of record JBAZJT010000007.1, read on the forward strand.
TATCCTTTCGCGCAGTGAGGCGCGCGCGGATAATTTTGTTCGGCATTATTTCGCGCTTTTTCGCCTCGGTCCTCGCAACCAACTGAAACATTCAGGCTAAGAATAAGTCCGGGAAATCTGCGGTAAATCCGTGTTGCCTCTGCGGATAAAACTTCCCAGTCGTAAAGCGGCTTTTCCTTATAATTTAACGGCGTTTCATCCACAGAATATTCCAAAAAACCACCCTCCTCTTATTTCAGCCGGATTTTGGCACAATAGCGATTTTGTATAATCATCAAGCAGGACACATCCGTCCGGTTAAAAATTGGAAGACGTTCCTTGGATAATATGCGCATCCGCAGAGGTTTGGGGTAGAACTTAGAATCCGCGGCAGACGGACAGTATGACAAAAATCCTTGTTTATGGCGGGTGTTTTGACCCGCCGCATCGCGGGCATGGCGGGCTTCTGACGGCGGCGCTGACGCAGGTAAAGCCGGATTTATGCATTATGGTTCCGGCTTTCGTGTCGCCTTTCAAGGACGGCTCCGCGGCGGAATTTATCCACCGGAAAAAACTGGCGGCTGCGCTGATTCCCGCCGGCGACAGGGTTGCCATTGACGATTTTGAATTTTTGCGCGGAAAAAAAACCTATACCTATCAGCTTCTGCGCGCGCTGGGCAAACGGCATTCCGGCGCGGAGTTTTATCTGCTTATGGGAAGCGACTGCTTTGCCGGCTTCTCCCGCTGGCGCAACTGGCGGGAGATTTGCGGGCGGGCCAAAATCGTGGTCGGGCAAAGGAAGGATTTGCCGGACATCCGCGCCCTGCGCCCGGCCTGCGGTTATATGCCGCTAAAAGGCGCCTTCCCGGCGGTGTCGTCAACCGCGCTGCGCGCCGGGATTTACTGCTCCGGCGAAATTCCGGCGGACGTGCCGGCGCGGGCCGCGGAATATATCAGGCGGCATGGGCTTTACGGGCTGGATATTCACAGGCAGCTTAAAGCCGCGCTCAAGCCGGGCAGGTACGAACATACGCGCTGCACGGCGGCGCTGGCAACGCGCCTGGCGGAACGGCACGGCGTTCCGGCGGATGCCGCCGCGCTGGCCGGGCTGCTGCACGACGCCGGAAAACGGGACATCCCGTGGATGCTGAGATATTGCCGCAAATACGGCGTTCTGAAAAACACCCTGCTGCGCGAGACCGCGCTGCGCCAGCCGGGGATGCTGCATTCGCACATCAGCGCGGACGTTGCGCGGCGCAGCTTCGGCGTCAGGGATGCGGATATATTATCCGCCATTGAAAACCACACGCTGGGCCGCGCGGGGATGTCTTTGCTGGAGAAAATCGTTTTTGTCTCCGACGCCGCCTCCGAGGACCGAGGTTTCGGCCATGCCGGGCGGCTGCGCGCGCTGGCATTGCGCGACATTGACGCCGCGCTGCTGGAAACAGCGCGAATCAAGCTGGCCTGGGTGATAAAAACCGGCAAATGGCTTTGCCCCAAAGGAATTGAGCTATGGAACTCCCTGACCGGCGGCGCGTCGGCGAAATTCTAGGCCGCGCCATCGCCTGCGCGGCGTTTGCCGCCGTGCTATACGCGGCGGCGGCGCATTTGCGCTCCGATTTTTCGCGCGGGCTGGCAAAAGGCCGCCCGGTGCAGGTGGCGCTGCTGACCTCGCCCCCTGCGATAATCTCCTACAACAGCGCGGAGGGCAAAGCTTTTATCAGCATGGCGCGCGGCGGGGCCGCCTCCGCCACCAATGCGGCGCGGGCCGCGCAGGCGCTGGAGCAGGCCGGCCTCCGCCGCCCCGACGGGCGCGTTCTCTATTACGTTCCCTGCAACGCGGACCGGCAGGCCGCCATTGACGGAATGGAAACGCGCTTCAACAACTGGCGGGCAAGGCCCCTGCTGGCGGCGGATTTTTTCAGCGGATACATCGGGGGGCGGCTGGGCGGACGCTGCAATATCGGGCTTGCCGATTTTGCCGGCATAGTCATGGAACTGTCGCGGCTTGAGTGGCCGGATTTCGTCATCGCCGCCGCGAATGTGCCGGAGGCGCCGCAGTCCGCCGGCAAACCGCTTACGGTGGAAGTCCTCAACGCCAGCGGGCACAAAAACATGGCGGCGCTGGTAACGCGGCAGTTGCGCCGCATAAGCGAAACCGGCCCGCTGAAAGTGGACGTGCTGCGTTTTGACAATTACGGGGAACTGCTGCCGCACAGCCGCATAATAGACCGCTCCGGCAGGATTGACGACGCCAGCCGCCTGGCGCGCAGCCTGGGAATAGTCTCCGGCAGGATAATATCGGAGAAGCGAGGCCTCAATTTCACCGACGCCACAGTCATAGTGGGAATGGACTGCAAAACATCTGGCTGGAAAACGCAGGAAATGCTACCCTAATGGAAGCAGCTTAAAAGAGGGGATAATTATGCCAATGGACATGATAGCCATTCTGAGGGTCGCCGTAGGCATGGGGGCAAGCGACATTCATATCGTGGTCGGAAAGCCGCCCATGATGCGCCGCAACGGCGAAATAGCGCCGGTGCCGGGATTTCCGGCAATGGACACGGAGCAGACCAAAGCCGTCATTTACGCGGTGCTGTTCGAATCCCACCGCCAGAGATTCGAGGAAACCTGGGAACTGGACTGTTCCTTCGGCGTGGAGGGGCTGGGCAGATTCCGCATAAACGTTTTCATGCAGACAAACGGGGTGGAGGCGGTGCTGCGCGTAATCCCCTCCAAAATCCCCAAGGCCGAGGAGATAGACCTCTCCCCGCCGATGATAGCGCTGGCCGACATACCGCGCGGGCTTATTCTGGTTACGGGACCCACGGGCTCCGGCAAGTCCACCACGTTGGCGGCGCTGCTGGAAATCATAAACCAGCGGGAAGCTCTCAATATTCTCACCATAGAGGACCCGATAGAGTTCGTCTATACCAACGCGAAATCCATATTCCGGCAGCGCGAGGTGGGGCAGCAGACGAAATCCTTCTCGGCGGCGCTGCGCGCCGCGCTGCGCCAGGACCCGGATGTTGTGCTGATAGGCGAAATGCGCGACCTGGAAACCATCCAGCTTGCCCTCACCGCCGCGGAAACCGGGCATCTGTGCCTTGCCACCCTGCACACACAGGACGCGCCCAGCAGCATAGACCGCATGATAGACGTGTTCCCCCCCCATCAGCAGACGCAGGTGCGCATACAGCTGGCCTCCACGCTGCAGGGCGTGATATCCCAGCTGCTGCTGCCCAGACGCGACGGGCGGGGCCGCGTGGCCGCGCGGGAATTCATGTCCATAACCCCAGCCATCTCAAACCTGATTCGCGAATCCAAGACGCACATGATATACAACGCCATAGAAACCGGCGCCAAATTCGGCATGGTTTCCATGGACAAATCGCTGGCGAATCTGGTGCGCCGCGGGCTGATAACATACGACGAGGCCGCCTCCAAGGCCCACAGCGCCGAAACGTTCAGGCAGCTTTGCGGAGGAACCGGGGTCGCGGCCTCCTCCTCCCTGGGGGACGACAACTGAACATGACGGAGCTTTCGGCGATAAAAGAAATTCCTGTTTTCGCCGCCATTGACGACAACTGCGCCGCGGCGATAGCCGCCGCCGCCTCGCGGCGCGGCCTGGCCGCGGGGGAAGTGCTGTTTAAGGAAGGCTCCCCCGGAACGGACGTGTTTTTCGTGCTCTCCGGCGCGGTGGCCATAGAAAAAAGCATCGCCATAGACAAATTCAAAACGCTGGCCGTGCTGGGCGGCGGCGAATTTTTCGGGGAAATGGCCGTGCTGTCCGACGACACCGGCCCGCGTTCGGCCCGCGCAGTGGCGCTGGCCGATTCCGTTCTGGCCGGAATTCAGGGGGAAAAGCTGCTGGAAATACTCCACGGCTCGCCGAAATCCGGCATGGCGGCGCTGCGCGCGATGCTGCAGGCGGTAAGCGGACGGCTGCGCAAAACCTCCGCCGAACTGGCGATGGTTTATGACATAAGCGCGCTTGCCTTCGCGGAATTTGAGGACGAAAAAGCTTTTGCCGCCCGCCTGCTGAACGAGGCGATGCCCTATCTGGAAGGCGGCTGGTCCGCCGGGTTTTATATCTACGACCGGTTCAACGAGGAGCTGTCCGTGTCCGCGCTGACCGGCGAGAATTTCACCCCGCCGCGCGACTTGGCGCAGATACGGGACAACATCCCCAACTTCTGGCATGGCGACCGCGCCTACACCGTGATTCTTCCGGGCAAAAAACGTCCCGACGGGTTTATGGTTTTCGCCGCGCCCGGGCCGCTGCCGGAGCAGGACAGGCGCGCGCTGGCCGTGGCGCTGTCCACGCTGGGCTGCCTGGCAAACTCCATGCTGGACAATATCCGCTACAACCGCGAAAACAAAATGCGCGACATGCTCATGCGCCGCAAATACCAGAGAGGATGATATGGCAAAAACAGCCGCTCAATTCAAAAGGCTTGCCGATGAAGCCGCCAAAATCGCCGATGACAAGAAGGCCGAGGATATAAAAGTGCTGAAAATGGGCGAAATGTCGCCGCTGGCCGATTATGTGGTGATAGCCTCCTGCGACAGCGCGCCGCAGCTAGAGGCGGTGGAGCATGAAATCTCAAAGAAATTCAAGGAGCGCGGCATCTTCCGGCTCCACGGCGACGGCGCGGACAGCGAGGCCTGGCGCGTGCTGGATTACGGCGGCGTGCTGGTGCATCTGATGACGCCGCAGGCGCGCGAGTTCTACGCGCTGGAAAAAATATACAGCTTCGCCGCACCCGCGCGCAAACGCAAAGCTCCGGCAAAGCGCGCGCCCCGCAAAATGTCCCGCAAATGAGCCAGGACCTCCAGACAATACTCAAAGCGGGCGCGGCCTCCGGCGCAAGCGACATAATGCTGGTCTCCGGCAGGCCGCCGATGGCGCGCGTCAACGGCCAGGTGCTGCCGATGGCGGGCGCCTCCCCCCTTTCCGCGGACGAATGCAAGGCGCTGATATATTCCGGGATTTTTGAGACGCTGCGCGCCCGCTTTGAAGCCGAGTGGGAGCTGGATTACTCGTTTACCATCGCGGGGGTCTCGCGCTTCCGCGTCAACGTGCTGGCGCAGCGGACGGGGCTTTCCGCCGTCTACCGCGTGATACCGGCGCATATCCCCTCGCCGGAGGAGATAGGGCTTACGGCGGAGATGTCCGCGCTTACCGATTTGCCAAACGGGCTTGTGATAGTAACCGGCCCCACCGGCTCCGGCAAGTCCACCACCCTGGCCTGCCTGGTGGAGCTTATCAACCGCAAATACCGCAAAAGCATAATCACCATAGAAGACCCTGTGGAATACGTCTACGAGCCTAAAAACTGCGTCATCATGCAGCGCGAGGTGGGCCAGCACACCAAATCGTTCAAGGAGGCGCTGCGCCGCGCGCTGCGCCAGGCCCCGGACGTGATTATGGTGGGCGAAATGCGCGACCTGGAGACCATGCAGCTCGCCATCTCCGCGGCGGAAACCGGGCATCTGTGCTTTGCCACGCTGCACACGCAGGACTGCGCCTCCACCGTGGACCGCGTCATAGACGTTTTCCCCCCCGGCCAGCAGGAGCAGGTGCGCACACAGCTCGCGCTTACCCTGCGCGCCGTGGTGGCGCAGATACTGCTGCCTTCCGCCGACGGCAACGGCAGGCTGGCGGCGCGGGAATTCATGGCCAACACCAATGCCGTAAGCTCGCTTATACGGGAGAACAAGGCTCACATGATTTACAGCGCGCTGGAAACCGGCAAAAAATTCGGCATGATGACCATGGACCAGAATCTTGCCGCGCTGGTTGTACAGGGGCGCATACGGGCGGAGCAGGCCCTGCTCAAAGCCCAGTCGCCCGAAACGCTCAAGCGGCTTATAGCCATGACAATGGCCGCGCAACCTTTATGAAACTGGATAACTTCACCGCACAGGCAAACCAGAAACTCCTTGAAACCTTCGGCGAGGCGGCCAAAACCTGCCCGCCCGTCTCCTGCCAGTTTCCGCCGGCGCATATAAAAGCGCATGTCTCAATCCCCTGGGCGATGACGGCGGCCAAAACCTTCAAAAAACCGCCGCTGGAGCTTGCAAAACTGGCGGCGGAGGCGTTCAAGAGCATCGGAATGGTTTCCTCCGTCTCGGTTGCGCCGCCGGGATATGTGAATGTGGAATTTTCGGAAGACGCGGTTTTTGAAACTCTGGGGAACGCCGCCTTCCGTCTGGACAATGCGCCCGGGGAGAAAATATTGCTGGAGTTCGTATCGGCAAATCCGACGGGGCCACTGCATCTGGCAAGCGGGCGGGCCGCCGCTTTGGGCAACGGATTGGTCCGCATTTTCCGCGCTTTGGGTTATGACACATCCGCCGAATACTACATAAACGACACCGGCGCGCAGGCGAAACTGCTGGGCGTCTCGCTGAAAGCCAGATACGAAGGCAAGGAGCCGCCGGAAGACGGCTATCAGGGCGATTATCTGCGCGATATGGCAAAAGAGCTGCCGCCAGAGGCCTCCGGCTGGAACAGCGAACAGTTTTCCGCATTCGCCATAGAAAAGCTGCTGGAAACCCACAAGCGCGACATGGCCGGCTGCCGGGTGAGTTTTAACCGCTGGTTCAGGGAATCGGAACTGCACCAGTCCGGCGCAGTCATGCAAACTCTGGAAGAGCTGAAACGGCGCGGTAAGACTTACGAAAAGGACGGCGCGGTCTGGTTCGGCTCAACCGCCGAGGAATCCGCAGACGACGACAAGGACCGCGTTCTGGTCCGCGCCGACGGAAGGCCGACTTATTTTCTGACCGACCTCGCTTATCACCGCGACAAGCTTTCCCGCGCGCAACGGCTTATAAACATACTGGGCGCGGACCATCACGGCTATGTGCCGAGGATGAAGGCCGGCATGTCCGCGCTTGGAATGCCGCCGGAGAATCTGGAATTTATCGTGCACCAGATGGTGCTGCTCAACAAAGGCGGCGTTGCCGTGAAAATGTCCAAGCGGGCGGGAGAATTCGTAAGCCTGCGGGAAATTCTTGACGACATCGGAGTAGACGCCTGCCGTTTCTTCTTCTCGCTACGCGCGCCGAATACGCATCTTAATCTGGACATAGACCTGGCAAAAAAACGCAGCCAGGAAAACCCGGTTTATTATGTGCAATACGTCCACGCGCGCATATGCTCCATTTTCAAGACTGCGGAGGAAAACGGGCTGAAATACGGCGAAGAATTCGCGCATCACCGCATCTGGGCCGACATGGCCCCGCAGGAGCGCGCGCTTGTCTGCAAACTGCTCTGGATTGACGAGACGCTAAAGCTCTGCGCGCGGGATTTGACGGTTCATCATCTGGCCAATTACCTGCTGGAACTGGCGGGCGTGTTCCACCAGTTTTATGATAACTGCCGCGTAGTTGATAAAGGCAGCCAGCAAATCAGCATGGGGCGGCTGTTTTTATGCAGGGCGACGCAATCTGTCGTGAAAAGCGGGCTGGATCTGCTGGGAGTAAGCGCGCCGGAACAGATGTAATCAATGCGAAACGACAACCCGATTGGAATTTTTGATTCCGGCCTCGGCGGCCTTACCGTCTTAAAAGCGGTGCGCCGCGCCCTGCCGCGTGAAAATCTGATTTATTTCGGCGACACGGCGCATGTCCCCTACGGCTCCAAGTCCGCGCAGACGGTAACGGGCTATTCGCTGGAAATAGCGCGCTTTCTGTGCGCGCGGAAGATAAAACTGCTTATAGTGGCCTGCAACACCGCCTCCGCGCTGGCCCTGAACGCGCTGAAAAAAGCTGTTCCCATCCCGGTCATCGGCGTGATAGAGCCGGGGGCAAAACGCGCGCTGTCGGTTTCCCGCTCGAAACGGATAGCCGTAATCGGGACCGAAGCCACCGTCCGCAGCGGCGCCTACCGCCGCGCGATACTAAAGCTGGACAAAACCGCCACCGTAACAGAACTCGCCTGCCCGCTTTTTGTCCCGCTGGTGGAAGAAGGCTGGTGGCAAAACAGGATAACGCAGCTCACGGCTGAAGAATACCTGAACCGCCTCAAACCGCGCAGGCCGGACGCCGTTATACTCGGCTGCACGCATTATCCGGTTATAAAGGAAGCTATCGCAAAAGCGGCGGGACGCGGCGCAACCCTTGTGGATTCGGCCCAAGCCGTCGCCGAAGAAGCCGCCGCGCTGCTGGCGCGCGCCAGAATGGCGCGCGCCGCCGGAAAAGCCTCCGTAAAAATCTACGCCAGCGACGACCCCGCCCGTTTCTCCCGGCTGGCCGCCAACATACTGGGCGCCCCGGCGGGCAAAACCCTGCTTAAAACCTTCCGATAAGCGGCATCCCGCCACAGGCGGAATGCCGCGCTTGAGCCATCCGCGTTATTTGGCAATTTCAGGGGCGGAAAAGCGGTTTGTGATGTCTATGACCGCCTCCGCATCGCCGTAAAGCGCCGTCCGTTTAACCCCGCCTGAAAAATCCAGTTTGCCCAGGTCCACTTTGCGCAGAGTCATGCTGTCGTATGTGCGCAGATACAGGATGCGGTTGGTCAAATCGCGGAAGGCGGCCCACTGCGTCGTCTCGCTGGAAACGATTGCGCCTTTCTCGTCGCGGTCCACCGCCATGCCGGAGACTATATCCACACCATTGGACACATGCTCGGCCAGATTCAGCGCGGCTTTTGCGTCCGCCGGAGTGTCGGCAAAATGCAGCATCGCGGCCAGCTTCACAAAGCGGCTGGGCGGGGTTATGTCGCCCGGAAGCCCCGACATCCCGCTGCCGTGGCCCGTGGGAAGCAGTTTGACTCCGGAATAGTCCGCCGCCGGGGCAAGCGCGGGCGAAAGCCCGGTATAATTGCGCAGGTTGGAGACCATCCACGGGAAATCCGGCGCATTGGTCATCACGCCGATTGGATTGTCGTAAACGCGGGTTTCGCCGTTTGCAGCTTCTATGACAATGGCCGCGCCGGAACCGTCATAGACGGCAAAATGCAACGGCGGAACCGCCTTCATCTGCGGCACATAAAGGCCGAACACTGTGGTATTGGCAAGGGCGGCTTTTGCCTCGGCGACATTTGCGAAGCTGCCCAGCAGCCAGGAAATAAGCATGGTGTGGGCGAGGGCTTTGTCCTCCGCGCCGGGTTTTATCTCCGGCCATTTCGCGCCGGCGTCATACCAGAGGCCGCTGGCGGCAAGGCCGGCCTCGTTCATCCCGTCCACAATCATGTCGTCATTGCCGAAAACGGAGACACCCGCATAGCCGTACCTGGATTTCCACTTCATCGCCGGCTTGTCCGCCGGGCCGGGGCTGGCAAAGTTCCTGCCGCGCGGAGACGCGGCAAGCGCGTATTTGACGTCGTAGCCGAACTCCATGGTGCGGGCGCTGATGACGGTCCCGTCCGCCGCCTTCAGGCGGAAGGCGCCGCAGGCGAACGCCTCGCACGGCAGCAGAAACAACAATGCGGCAAGCAGTTTTTCCATATAAGCTCCTTTTTTCCGGCAGATTGCTATTTTACTCCGTCGGCCATTATGTGCATGTAGCGGGAGAGGCTTTCCTCCTCCGCAGGCGGGTTGCCCATGTATGCGCAACGCCATTTTTTGCAATACTTCCCGCCGGTCAGATAATCCGCTATCACGGCTGGGATATCGCTGTGGCGCAGCACGGGATACTTCACGGGCTTGCCGTCTTTTACTATCAGAATCCGCGTGGTATGGACCGGGTCCGCGCTTTCCGGCAGATAGCGCAACTGCCGGTAGGTTTCAACCCCGCCGTCCACGGAGGGCAGGTGATCGCCCACCATGATGATAAGACATTTCGGCTCGCGTTTCACGGTCCGGCGGACAAATTCCGATATGGCCTGAGTGCGGTAGTAAAACTGGTTCACCACCCGCACAAGCTGCTGTCCGCCCGCGGTCATGGCGATAAAGGGCGGGCGCAGCTTCGCGTCCAGCCTGAACGGGAAATGTCCGTATATGCCCACGATGTAGTCAAAAAGCGGGCCTTTGCTCTTTTCCAGGAAATCGGAAGTCTGGCGGAACAAATCGCCGTCAAAGAGCAGCCCCTCCGCCGGGGAAACGCCTTTGATGGAAAAATAAGTGGGCCCGTTGAAATAACGCTTCGGGAAATACATCTCGCCAAACCCCAGCGCCGGATAAGCGCGCAGATAATTATTCCACTGCGGCACATACGGATGCGAGGCCACCGTGCGGTACCCCGCGCCGCGCAGCACATTCGGCAGGCACTGCACCGGCGCGCCGGTAAAACCGTTGAACTCCATGCTGTAAAGCCGCTTATATGCGGGCGCGCCGCACAGAAGCTCAAACTCCGCCTGGGGAGTCTCCCCCCCGAAAACCGGCGACACCGAAAATCCCATATTGCCGCCGAAAAACTTCCTGAAATCAGGATGATACGGGTCGTGCGAAAGCCCCAGCCCCCGGAAAAGCGCCGGGTCCAGCAGACTTTCAAGCATCACCAGATGGACATTGCGCCCGCTGCCGTATTTGCGTATAAAATCCGACTGTTCGCGCGCGTCGCGCAAAAAATCCTTGCCATCCCTGAATTTTGCAAGCCCATGCAGCGCAAAACGGCGCAGCGCCTCGCGGTTCAGCATCACCGTCAGCCGGCCACGGTCGCTGGCGTTGGCATAATCGTCCCAGTCGTGCGGAAGGGTGTTAATCGCCGCAAAGGCACGGACAAAAACCCCCGGAAACAACAGCCACAATCCCGCAGCCAGCGCCGCAGCGGCAAGGTGCCGGTATTTCCGCCGCCAGTCCACATAAAACAGGAACAGCGCGCAGGGCAGCGCGAAAACCGCCAGCAAAACGGCGCAATAGCCCGCCGGCAACGCCTCCAGCAGCAATGCCGCGTCATGCAGATAGGCAAGACGGAACATCTCGCCATAGCCGTGATAATATGCGTCGTGCACCGCATATATCAGGAAAACCGGCAGCGCCGCCAGCACGTTGCGGGATTTGACGGGGCGCAGAATGCGTACGCAGTACCAGTATATCGCCAGCACCAGCGGCCCCTCCGTGAAAAACATCGGAAAGCACACAGGCAGGCCGCGCATCTGGCGCAGAATAATCAGATATGCCGTGAAAGCGCAGAGAAAAAAGAAATACCGGTTCAGCAAAATCCGCGCCGCCGCGGAACGGAATTCGGCGGTTATTTTTTTAGCAATTCCATCCATTTTAAACCCGAACTGACGGACACCGCCGCCACCAGCGCAAGCATAACCATGGTCAGCGCGGCGTTGACATATCCCTGCGCGTCGCCGCGCGGCAGATAATTGCCGGAGATATTCAAAACACCCGCGACCGCGGTTGTAACCAGCATGAAAACAAACGGCACAAAAGTTACCAGCGCGCAGCGCAGCCCCTTGCGCCGCAGTATGAAAGTGGTGCCTATCGCCAGAGCCGCCGTCGCCAGCAGCTGATTGGCCACGCCGAACATCGGCCATATTGTTGTGATATTGCCCGCCAGCAGCATCGCCCCCCACGCCGCGCTGACGCAGACGCTGCATATGATGACGCCCGGCCACCAGTCCACCCGCGCGAACGGTTTATAAACATAGCCGAAAATCTCCTGCACCAGATAGCGCGCCACGCGGGAGCCGGCGTCTATGGTGGTCAGAATAAACATCGCCTCAAACATTATGGCGAAGTGATACCAGTACGAAAGCAGCTTTTTCATCCCCGGCACGGCGGAGAAAATCTGCGCCATCCCCGCCGCCAGCGACACCGCCCCGCCGGTGCGGCCCTGCAAACTCTCGCCCACGGCGGAGCCAAGCTCCGGCAGGCGGTCTACGGCCAGCCCCAGTTTCGCAAACACCGCCGGCGGGGTGTTAATGGCGAAATAATCGCCCTGCGACATCGCCGCCGCCGCTATCAGCGCCATGACCGAGACAAACCCCTCCGCCAGCATCGCACCGTAGGCGATAAAGCGGATGTCTTTCTCGCTGCTTATCATCTTGGGCGTGGTGCCGGAGCTTATCAGGCAGTGGAACCCGGATATCGCGCCGCAGGCTATGGTGATGCAGACAAAAGGCCACACGCTGCCCGGCACAATCGGCCCGCCGCCGTGGACAAAAGCGCTGAAAGCCGGCGCGGAAATGGCGGGGTTGACCCACGCTATCCCCGCCGCCAGCATGGCGATTGTTCCGATTTTAAGGTAAGAGCTTAAATAATCCCGCGGCACAAGCAGCAGCCACACCGGCAAGGCCGAGGCCAGCAGCCCGTAAACCGCCAGCATCACCGAAAGCCGGGTTTTGGAGAACATGAACCAGCCCGCATACCCGCTTTGCGCCACCGGCGCGCCGGCTATCACGCAGCCCAGCACCAGCAACGCGCCGATTACGGAGGCTTCCCGGATTCTGCCGGGGCGCAGCTTTTCCATGTAAAGCCCGATGAACATGGCTATCGGGATGGTCGCCGCGATGGAAAAAGTCCCCCACGCGCTTTCCGCCAGCGCGTTTACCACCACAAGCGACAACCCCGCCAGCGAGGTTATCAGTATAAACAGCACCGCCGCGCCGGTGGCTTTTGCGGCGGCGGGGCTTATTTCGCTGCGCGCGATTTCGGCAAGCGAGGCGCCCCCCAGCCGCACGGAGGCGAAAAGTATCACCATGTCCTGCACCGCGCCGGCAAGCACGCAGCCGACAAGTATCCACAAAAACCCCGGCAAATAGCCGAACTGCGCCGCCAGCACCGGCCCCACCAGCGGCCCGGCCCCCGCTATCGCCGCGAAATGATGGCCGAACAAAACCCAGCGGTTTGTGGGCTTGTAATCGTAGCCGTTGGCTTTTTCATGGGCGGGGGTGGCGCGCTCCGGCTCGAAAGCCAGCACTTTGGCGATTATAAACGCCGCATAAAACCGGTACGCCAGCACGAACACAATAAGCGTTATAACAACAAGCGCAAGCGAACTCATACGGGCAAAACCTCTCAGCGGGAAAAGGATTGCGCAACAATCCGCCAGTAATTCTACAATTTGTCCGGCACGGGACACGCGGCTTTCACAAAGACGTATTCGTTGCAGCCGTAGCCCGTTGTGGTGCTCATATCAACCAGCGTAAACCCCATATCCCGGACGAAGCGGAAAATATCGCATGGTTTTGCGAACTCAAACGGATACCCGCCCACCCAATCCGTCCAGTCATGCCAGACGGACATCCCGCGTTCGCGCTTCCTGCTCCGCCAGCCGGCAAACGGAAGAGGATTGCGCCCCTGCAGCAATCTCGCCAGCCCGTATTTAGACTCAAATGCCGCGGCGACAAAAGCCACATAAACCGGACGCAGCGAAACCGGCAGCGCGTTATAGAGCCGCTTTATTTTAAGCCAGCGCCGGCTGCTGCCGCCCTGGTCGTTGTAAATCGCAATGCACAACATCCCCCCGCCTGCGACAAGCCCCGCCGCGTTGGAAACCGCCTCAAACATATTGCCGGTGTGATGCAGCACGCCCCAGGAATAAACAATATCAAACCTGCCAAGCGAGGCCAGATACCGCCCGTCCAGAACGGAGCCGCGCTCTATCCGCCAGCCGTCGTCCGACGGGAAATATTTCCGTTTGAGAGTCTCCGCGCATTGAACGGCGCGCCCGTCAAAATCAAAAGAAACCGTTTTTGCGCCAAGCCTGCGCGCCGCAAGGCTGAATATGCCGCTGCCGCAGCCGATGTCAAGGAAAGTTTTGCCGGACAAAGTATCCGCGCGCAGCATGCGGGCAAGCGAAGCCTGCGCCGAGACAATCCTCTCCTCGTCAACGGTTTTAAGAAAATCCGCCCAGTTCTCGCCGAACGGGAAACGGGGGGTTGATGATGTCATAGGGTTTGGCCTCTTTCACCAAACTTCTGGCGCATGATATCACTATAAGAATTGGACACCAGGTTGCCGCTTGGCACTTGAAACAGCTTCAGATAAGAATTGCATTGTTCCAGCAGTTTTTTGCGCCCGACAAGCCCTGTTTCATCTCTGGCTTCAATTTCCACAAAATTACCCAGTCCCGGCACATTATCTATATGGAATTTAACATTGCCTATGAAATATATCTCCCGCTTTTTTTTAACTTCAACAGCCACACCGAGCGCCAACACCAGCACCTCCCGCAGCATTGGCCCGTTTACCGTTTTGAAAATGCGAACGAAAGAAGCTTTAGGTCCTTTTTTATTCTGGCGGACATAATATATCAATGCGTTTTCAATATTGCCCTGTCTGAGTTTCAGTCTGCCTGTTTTCACATTGAAGTAAGTATCGGCTTGTTTATCCGTGCCTTTGAATTCCGCTTTATGTTTACGAAGGATTGAACGTATCAACTGCGGATTTTCACATCTTGCTTTGATTTCCACATTCAGACATTTCATAGCGACAGGCCGGTTCTCACAAGCACATGTAGATTTTAGCAAACTGGCGGGACAGACTGTATAATATCAAGAACTTTCACCGCCCAATTCCACTGGTTTAAGGAACGCGTTGATGTAACCACTCGGTGAAATCTTTCCTGCCAGCATTTGTAACCAATTCGTGAATCGAAATTTTTGGGAGAAAGTATTTCATCATAATTGCATACTTTCATAACTTCCGCGGTTTTGGGCATTTCCAATCGTCCAAATTTCCTCTGGGGTTAATGTGATTTTTGAATTATTGACCTTCACATAAGCAATGTCCTATTTGCGGCATGAAAAAAGAGGCGTTTCGGCAAGGAAAGAATACAGAAGTCTGCTTCTGCGGCGCAGCCTGTCGGCGTGATAGCGCGAAACGGCGGCCAACTCATCGATTTCCTTTGGACAAAACTTATCCGCACGATAGGAGCTACCGTCGCGCTAATTTTTTTCGCTTTCCAGCCACGCTTTTAACAAAAATATTGTCTCTGTCCGTAGTTTCGCGCGGGACCAGCCTTTTTGAGGTTCGGAAAGCATTTCCCCGAGGCCGTCAAGGATGTGGCGATTGTCCATGTTTTCCAATAACTTGACGCACTTGTTCAGAACTTCACTGAAAGATAGTTTGGCGCGGGCCTCAACCAGTTTCCTGTTTATCGGCCAGTTGTTTTTCGCAAAAAAATACACATCGTAAACATCGCGGCTTGTTTTGCCGATGCGTTCATACATCGCCATCAGCTTGTTGGCGAACATATCTTCTTTAACCATCACCAGCATTGAGATGCCGAGCAATGTTTTCAACTCGTATTTTGAGCCGAAATCCCGGCAATTTACTTCAATTTTAATGTTCTGGGATTTCAAATCATGAGAGATAATCGCCACAAGATTGAATCGTTTGACTCTTGAATACACGATTTTACCGTAACTTGCGGCTATTTTCCGGATTTTTTCAAACACTTCCCGCTTCTTTTTTTCGTCTAACAGGTCGAGGTCAATATCAACAGAGCTGCGGTTAAGGCCATAGAACATCAACGCCGCTGTGCCGCCCTTAAATCCCAAATAGGGAGCGATAGACGTGTCGGAAAAAATGTCTTTCAGTATCTGCAACAAAATGTTTTTGTGCTTCGGATAGTCTAATGTCATGGGGTTTTATCCGCCTTATTCTCTTTTATAATGCTTGAAATACTCCTCAACTTTTTTGGCCATTTTTTTATTGCGGTATATCGGCAAAATATCAAAAACCTTATCCCAATCCAAAACATCCAACTGGTCAAAGTGATAATCCTTGCTGATATAAATTCTGTCCAAAAACGCCCGCTCTTTTGTTGCGGTGGCGATATCGTTTGGATGTTCAATTCCAATCGTGTTGCTCAAAACATAATCCTTCATGCGCAAAAACGATATTTTCTGCCCGTCGACCTCTATTTCCCGTGTGACATAAGAAGCAACAAAGATGTTCCCGTAATACTGAAAATTCACTCCGGCGCGGGTTAACACCGTTTCAAAGCTGATGTAGGAGGGTGTATAGATTCGGGTAGCCAACTCAAACCTGTCATAATTCTTGTCTTTGGCATAAATGCCTCGATGGATTCTGATTAATTTCCCGTTTTTTGCATAGCTGCTCAATCTTATCCGGATATTGACTTCCCTGTTTTCAGCCCATAGCAAAGCGATGTCTTTTATGGAAAAGACAGTTTTGGGCGACCGCAACAAAATCTCAAGATATCGGCCTTTCGCCGGTTTTATATCCATATATCTACCCATAGTCATTATAAAACATACTTGCAGTAAAATTATACGCTATTCCAACAAATGAAAGCAAGACCGGATGCAGCCTTCTCCGGTCTTTTGAACGATTGCGCCCAAACCAAAGCTACATTTCGATACTTTCCCGCTTTTCTGGGGCGACAGAATCCGGACGGCCAGTCCAGTCCCAAATAGTGTCATTTTGGTCGCGGATTGGCGTTTCGCACAAATTTTTGTTGAATATCGAGATACACACCCAGTTTTGGGGGAGCGGAACTGGTTTTCTTGGGCCTGTGGCGCGCCTTTTCGGTATCGTAACACCCGGCACCAACAATTCCCGCGGCAGGGGCCGTTGGTATGTCGTGCAGGTCGGGCTAACCCGTATGCCTACGATTTCCGGTTTTGCCCCGAGCACGGGCAAGTTCTCCGCTATCAAAAAGACGTAAAAATGGGGGTTCCCATCGGCATCGAGAATGACCCTCGCCTTGAGTTTGCCCAAGCGCAACAATTTATTTACCGTCATCTTTCCGACTTCGTAAAGATTCGTCAACCCATCCATCGAATACCAGCCAGCGTCATCGTGGCAGACTTCCGGCGGAACCACGCCGTCATCTACCGCCTTTTGGCACAGCATGCATTTGGGATCATTATGATCAAACCAACTGGCATCCCCGCTAACGTGGTCGCCGCAGATGCGGCACCGGTAAGTTTCCGTTAAATGGAATCCTTTGGGTTCGCTTTTCAGACGTTCAAGCAGGGCCTGCCGCTTTAACTCGAAGCTGCGCATAAGCTCACAAAGTCTTTCGCGCCTTTCTATAGCTTTGCACACCTCCTCATCGGTGAATTCGTGACCATACTCGGCTTCCAGCCGTTTTCTGGCAGCCTCGAAATCTTTGTCTTTTGCGGTTAATTCCATTGTATCCCCCCCTGAAGCTTATGCTTCGGTTATATAAGATTCAATGATGGAATGCTACAGCATCGGCTCTTACGCCAGCGGGAAGAGAGTTAAACAAAAAACCGGTCCGTAATCTTATATAATCTTATATGGTTGGAATATAGGATTATATATGACCCGAAACAAACGATTTGAGCAAAGACTTGAAAATATCCCTGCCGCCATCTGGAGCAAGTTGGTCCAGATAGACGAGCTGAAAGGCCGCTGGATAGCCGGCGCGCAGCTTAATCCGCAAGTTCTGGGGCGGCTGAAACGCTCCGTGCTGGTGACCTCCACCGGCGCGTCCACGCGTATCGAAGGCGCACATCTGTCCGATGAGGACGTGGAAAAGCTGGTGCGCGGCCTCTCGCTGCAGAGATTTCTGAACCGCGACAAGCAGGAAGTCAAAGGATATTACGAACTGCTGGAGAACGTGTTTGACTCGTGGCGGCATATAGGCTTCAGCGAGAGCGTGATAAAGCATTTTCACAAAGAGCTTTTGAAATATGCCTGCAAAGATGAGCTTCATCGCGGCGAATACAAGAAAAAAGAGAACACCGTAAAAATGGTGAACGCCGACGGAAAACCGATAGCCACGCTTTTTGAGACCACGCCCGCATATCTTACCCTGAAGGTGTAAAGTTGCAACCAAAAATGACCCATTAGTTGCAACGAAAATTGACCCGCCCTTAATGCATTTTTAACACATTTCCGCTGGTCTGTAAACCTTTGCCAGCCTTTCCTTTTTCTCCTGC